>JBDSHD010000111.1:0-6912 GCA_039918655.1 Dehalococcoidia bacterium
CCTCGTCGTATCGCGCCAGTCCCGCGAAGATCGGCAGTCCCGCCGCGTCCGCGCTCGTCCAGTAGTCCGGCCGAAGCGCGTTGCTCCGCAGATTGAACACCGCTCCGGATCCGGCGATCCAACTCTGGCCGCCGTTCACCGCGCGAGCGTAAAACATCTCGTAGAGCATGCAACTGCCCTTGTCGAGCACAATGACATGCCGGTCGCCGTCGCTGTTCGCACCGCCCTCGATCGGAGCGTTCGGCGGGATCGGGTACGGCCCTGGGTCGCTCTCATCCGTGTAATCGAACGCTACTGGCACCTTCGGCTGGCTCCCGCCGACGACCACGTAAGGTATCCCGATCGGCGCTCCATCCCAAACGGTGCCGAAGTCCGGGTGCAGGTGATCGCTCCGCCCAATAGAGGTCACATAAGTATCTGACTGAGGATGGACGGGATACGCCGAGACATCCGTGTTCCACGGGTTGTCCGTCGGAAAAACGTTACACTCGGGTGCCCCGCCCGCGGGTGGCGGTGGCGCTGGAGGCGCTGTTGCGGGCACCGGCACGGCTGTGGGCTCGGTAACGTAATCTGGCGCGCTCGTCACAGGTGTCTGTAGCGCCGTTGTTGGCGTCGGCGTCGGACCCGGTGAGGCCGTCAATGTGGCGGAGCGCGTCGCCGTTCGCGTTCGCGCTGCCGACGCATCTTCGGCCAGAGGTTGCGGACTGCCCTCGCCATGGTCATTCGAAACGAAGACCGACAGACTGATAACCAGGATAACGATCAGGCCGCATCCCAGTCCAAGCCACGCCCATGTCGCTGGCACCCGCCTGAACCGAGCGACAAAACTGTCCATACCCACGTAGTGCAAGACGTGGTTTCGGACGCCGCCATTACCCGACCTCAGTCAACACTGGGTTGTTAGCGCAATGAAAAAGCCCCGTGCTCAACGGGACCTCGTCTGCCTTCCTGCTTCCTCTCGACCCTGGGCCGTACCTAACGCGGGGTTACGGCCTTGTCCCGAAGACTGTCCAGATGCGCTCATCGCCTGCCGCCGCCTCGAAAGTGAAGCCGTTCATCGCGTGCACGTCCGCCAAACCGACATAGCTGTAGGCGGCGAGCGACTGCTCCTGCGTGTACCATCGTGTTGCTGGCGACATGAGTTGAGTCTCTTCCTGCAGGATGCGGCCATCGACCAGCACCTGGTACTGGTCCTCGCTGTGCTCCAGCTGCTGCTTTAGGTCGAACTTCACGCGCTGCTGGCGGCGCACGGTTGCGCCGTCGTCGGGGCGCTGCGCCTGACCCGCCTTGAACCAGTCCGACCAGGTGTCGTGCTGCGGCGGCTCCGGGCCGGGCCAGAGCACCATGAATGGCATCACCAGCACACCACCCGGTTCCAAGTGGGCGAAGAAGCGCCGCATTGCTTCCTGGGCGTCGATCAAGTCCGTTAGTAGCAGGAACGAGCTCGAGGGCACAAAGATCGTGCGGTAGCGCCGCGGCAGTTCCAGTGCCTCCATCGACTGCTCATAAAGGTTGGGTAAGAGACCGAGTGGGCGCGCCTTCTCGCGACAGATCGCCAGCATCTCCGGCGAGTTGTCTGCGCCGTCGCAGTCAATGCCCTGCTGCAGGTAGTCCAGCACGAGACGGCCCGTACCGCAGCCGACATCGAGTGCTGGCTCGCCGCTGCGTGCGATGGCTTCTCTGTAGAACGTACGATCCGGCCAGCTAGTGTAGTCACCGCGCAGGAGGTCCCACGCCTCCGCCTTCAGCCCGCGATACTCGTAATTGGCGCTCATCTAAAAAAAGCAAAGGCCCCGCCGCCGGGCGGGGCTCTTCAAGTTTCCAGTTTCTTCTCGCCCTAGACGCGAATACACGCCACCCAGTGCTCTTGATCCCCGGAACCAACATTGCGCCACTCGGGCACCGCTTTTGAGCAATCGTCGATCGCCGATGGGCAGCGCGTGTGGAACACGCAGCCGGACGGCGGGTGCAGCGGGCTTGGCACGTCGCCCGTCAGGATGACGCGATCGCGTGTCAGCTCCAGCGCCGGGTCCGGGATCGGCACCGCGGAAAGCAGCGCCTTGGTGTAAGGGTGCAGCGGGTTCTCGTACAGCTCTCGCCGGTCCGTCAGTTCCATCATCTTGCCCAGGTACATCACCGCCACGCGGTCGCTGATGTGCCGCACCACCGACAGGTCGTGCGCAATGAACAGGTAGGTCAGCCCGAACTGTCCCTGCAGGTCCTCCAGCAGGTTGATGATCTGCGCCTGGATCGAGACGTCCAGTGCCGAGACCGCCTCGTCACACACGATGAAGTCCGGCTGTACCGCCAGCGCCCGCGCGATTCCGATGCGCTGCCGCTGCCCGCCTGAGAACTCGTGCGGGTAGCGGTTCGCGTAGTACGGGGTCAACCCCACCACCTGCATCAATTCCTGCACCCGATCCTGCCGCTGCTTCCGCCCCTTTACAAGGCCATGAATGATCAGCGGCTCCGCGATGATACTTCCCACCGTCATCCTCGGGTTCAGCGAGGCATATGGGTCCTGGAAGATCATCTGCATGTAGCGGCGCATCTTTCGAAGGTCGCCGCCCTTCATCTTTGTCAGGTCCTGGCCCTTGAACGTCACTGTCCCGGCGGTCGGCTTGTAGAGCAGCAGGATCACGCGTCCCAGCGTCGTCTTCCCGCACCCTGACTCTCCCACCAGCCCAAGCGTCTCGCCCTTCCGCACGGCGAACGACACGCCATCAACAGCCTTAACGTCCGCCACCTTCCGCTGGAAGATGATCCCGGACGTCACGGGGAAGTACATCTTCACGTTGGAGACCTCAACCAGGTTCTCCGGACCCGCCTTCCGTTCGGTTGGTGTCGTCTGCTCAATCGTCATAACCTGACTCCGATTCTCAATTCCCGGTTTCCGATTTCCTCTTCCCGATTGCCTGCCTACGCCGCCGTAATCTCAGCGGGCGCCTTGCCCACGTGCTCCCACTCCCAGCATGCCGCCATGTGAGCCGGGCCCACATTAACCAGCAGCGGGTTCTCCTCCTTACACCGGTCCACAGCGAACCGGCATCGAGGCTGGAACGGACACCCCGCGCCCAGGTGCACCATGTCCGGCGGCATCCCCTCGATCGGGTCCAGCCTCTCCTTGCGCACCTGGTCCAGGCGAGGCACCGACTTCAGCAGTCCCAGCGTGTAAGGGTGTCGCGGGCCCGAGTACAGCTCCGCCGCCGACGCCGACTCGATAACCCGGCCCGCGTACATCACGTTCACCCGGTCGGCATATCGTGCCACCACGCCCAGGTTGTGCGTGATGATGATCACCGCCGTGCCCAGCTCTCGGGTCAGTCGCGTCAGCAGCTCCAGGATCTGCGCCTGGATTGTCACGTCCAGCGCCGTCGTCGGCTCGTCCGCCAGCAGCAACTTCGGGTTGCACGAGAGCGCCATCGCGATCATCACGCGCTGGCGCATTCCGCCCGAGAACTGGTGCGGGTAGTCCTTGATTCGCTGTTTTGCCTCCGGGATGCCCACCGTGTCTAGCAACTCGATCGCCCGCTGCGTCGCGGCCTGCTTGTCCATCTTCAGGTGCAGCTCCAGTGTCTCCGTCAGCTGCCGCCCGATCGTCAGAACCGGATTCAGGGAGGTCATCGGCTCCTGGAAGATCATCCCGATCTTGTTGCCCCGGATGTGCCGGATCTCCTCGTCGTCCATCTTGAGGATGTCTTCGCCCTCGAAGAGGATCTCCCCCTCGACGATCTTCCCCGGCGGCATCGGGATCAAGCGCAGCACCGATAGCGCGCTCACCGTCTTTCCGCAACCGCTCTCACCCACCAGCCCCAGGATCTCCCCCGGCATCACGTCATAGCTGACGCCGTTGACCGCCTTCACAATACCCTCTTCGGTGAAGAATTGGGTATGCAGGTTCTTTACTTGCAGCAGCGGCTCAGTCACTCAGACCTCCTCCTCGGCGGTTGTTCCCGATATTAGCTTCCCACCAGCCACACGTCACTTACCTGGTGGGGAAGGGGGGACTCGAACCCCCACGCCTTTCGGCACATGATCCTAAATCATGCTCGTCTGCCAATTCCGACACTTCCCCGGGGTTAACCCCGTCCTGTTACAAAACTGGTGGGCCACCAAGGACTCGAACCTTGAACCTAGCGATTAAGAGTCGCTTGCTCTACCATTGAGCTAGTGGCCCTCAGGTGCCCTGTCACAGGTTCGCGCAGTATATCACGCGCCCCAAAACACGGGCAACGAACCCCCCCACAACCTCATTATCCATCCTTCGCATTATCCGGCCAGTAACAGACTAAATCCACCGCAGCCCGGCCTTCCCGTCACCGTCCTTCGAGCGCACGACTCTGCGTGCTGGCACCCGACCTGCAGGGCGCGAAGGCAAGGCCGATTTCGTTTTGAAAAGGGTTTTTTGGCACATCAGATGCACGCTTCCGGAATTGTGCATCAGGATACGGGCAGGCCGGACAGTTGCACGCTGCCTCGTGTCTCGCTCACGCGGCACTCTCCTACAGCACGCGTCCCATCGCGAACTTCAGGTAATCCCCCTCCGGAAACGCCGCCAGCACCGGGTGGTCGAATCCCGCCCCGTAAACGGCCTCCAGCACCCACTCCCGGCCAGCGTGCCGCGCTCCCGAAGCGATGCTAGCCAGCAGATCGTCGCGCCCGAAGTGGCTGGAGCACGAAGCCGCGCACAAGAGCCCTCCCGGCGCCGTGACTGCCGCCGCCAGCTTGTGCAGCCGCAGATACGCCTGTCGCGCCGCCGACACTGTATCCTTCCTCGGCGCGAAGCTCGGCGGGTCCGACACGACGATGTCCCACTGCTCCCCGCGCTCGATCGCCGACGCCAGGAACTCGAACGCATCGCCCGCGTGGAACCCCGAGTCCGCCAGCGGCAGCCCGTTGACCTCGAAGTTCCGCCGCGCCGCCTCGATCGCCGGCTTCGCGATGTCGACCGTGTCCGTCCGGCGCGCCCCTGCCGCCGCCGCGTACACCGCGAAGCCGCCCGTGTACCCGAACAGGTTCAGCACCGACTTTCCCGGCGCTGCCTCCGCCACGCGCTGGCGGTTCTCGCGCTGGTCCAGGAACAGCCCGCCCTTCTGGCCGCGCGCCAGGTCGACCACGAACCGCAGTCCGTTCTCCAGCACCTCCCGCTCGTTCGCCCCGTCGCCCGTCTGCCGCGACTCCCGGTCCACCACCGCGCCCAGCGCCAGCCGCAATCCCGCCGCCGTCCGCAGGCGTTCCCAGATCGGCTCGTAGAAGGCGCGCGCACCGTCCCCGTCAAAGCGCACCACCGCCACATCCGAGTACAAATCGACGTGCAACCCTGGCAGCAAGTCCCCCTCGCCGTGCACCCAGCGGAACGCGTTCGTCGTCGCCAAATCCAGCCGTTCGAGCCGCCGCTCCAGCGCCGCCCGCAGCCGTTCCGTCACCAGCGCCTCCGGATCTGCAAACCGGTGCCCTGGCCCACCTGACTCCAGCACCCGCACCGCAATCGGCGAGCGAGCGTCCCAGAACCCCTGTGCCAGCGCCCGGCCGTCGCGAGTCCGCACCTCCACCTGCGCCCCGTCCTCCATGCCCTCGCCCCGGTTCAGCGCTTCTCGGTAAATCCACGGATGCCCCTGCCGAATCGAGCGCGCCAGGTTCTTCTTCAGTACCACGGGCTGCGGGGCGCGCTCTCGAGTCATGCCTCGCCATCATAGTCCGGCGGCAGCACCAACTGCGTCTGGAGACCGGCCAGCGTGTCCATCACCGCCTGCACCGTCTCCCGCCTCCGCTGCCGTCCGCTCTTCCGCTCCTGCGCCGCCGCCGGATCGCCTCCGCCGACTCACCCCGCTCCACCGGGTTCCGGCGCTGGCTCAAATACTCCCGGCCAACACTGCCAGGCTACCCACGAATATCGAAAATGCGATGAGCAGAAGCGCTCGCTCATCTGACTCAGTTGCCCAACCGCGGTCAATGTCTTCCACGGTCCCGTCTCGGTGATATACCGTACCTTCGATGCTGCGCACTTTGCGCCGCAGCTCACGAACGCGGCCGCTGAGGGTGCGTTGCGCGAGGCTTAATGTGAAAGCCATGGCGGCGCCGAGCACCGCTGCAGCGCCCAGGCGCTCGGCGATTACGAAGTACGCTGTAAGGAGAGGGAACGAACCCCACGAAACGGCGAACCAGACATCCGAGTGGAAGCGCCCCTGAAACCACTCCAGGTTGTAGGCGGGCGCGATGAACAGTCCGAAGGCGACAAACGCCAGCAACCAGGGCGAGACCTCGACAGCCCCCAGCACGCCGATCAGCACTGCTCCGCCGAGGCCAAGACAGGCCAGGACCACGAGAACGCCTTGAGAGATCCGGGTTTCCAGTGGCCGGCCCTGAAGCTCGTCGAGAGCGTGAGCCGCGACTCCGACAGCAAGGAAAAAGGCGATGAGCGTCGCCGCCAGCCGGTCGTAATGATGGGCGCCGGCGAGCGCCGCGCCCCAGATGACGTAACTCAGATGCCAGAGCGTGTACGGCGGGTGCAGCAGCGTCGCATAGTCGCGCCAGCCGCCCGGCGGGAGCGCGTAGAACGCTGGACGCACTGTGGGCGGCGCCTCCGTCCCCGGAGTCTGGTCCAACTTCATGACCTGGTACCCCAGATAACCACGGCGCCGCCAAGTGTCAGTCGCCGAGACTGGACGTTAGTGAACCCGGCGTCGCGCCAGGCGGACAGGAGCTTATCCTCCGGCCAACGATTGTAGAAGTCACGAATGTTGGGGCCGAGGAAGGCGCCCACGCGTTGCCAATCGCGAGAAAAGAGACGCCCTCCCGCCGGCAGCATCACGCCGGTGTAGAGCCGCCAGAGGGGATACCAGATACCGTGTGGCACCGCAAAGTCGAGCGACGCCATTGCCCCGCCCGGCTTCAACAGGCGGCCCAGGGCCT
>JBDSHD010000112.1:0-3801 GCA_039918655.1 Dehalococcoidia bacterium
CGCGAGGGTGACGGCATAATCCGGCGCGTGCAGGAGGTGACGCTGCTCCAGCAGAACGGGAGCGCGTATAAGCTTGTCACCGTCGCGGAATGGGCGCAGGCGGGCGACGCGTTCAGGGTGCTGGACGCGCCTGGGGTGGCATCTGCCCTCGCCGACTGGGCGGGGATGACGGAGGCGGACCTCGTGGCCGCGATCGACGAGCGGGCGGCGTTCCTGGAGGACCTGCGAGAGCGGGGCATCCGGGAGATACCGGTCGTCAGCGAGGCGATCGTGGAGCGGATGGGCCTCTCCGGCACAGCGGCCACGGAAGGCTAGAGTCCGAGTAGCCGCTGAGCGGCAGCTTCCCAGTCGGCGAAGTCCGGAAATACTTCCACGGCGCCACTCTCTCGCAACACGTCAACGGGGTCGCGCCCCGTGGCGACGCCAACTCCCTTAGCGCCGTTAGCAGACGCTGCGGTGATGTCGTGCGGGGTATCACCGACGACGATAACGTCACTAGGTGAGGCGCCGTTCGCAACTACGCGGATCGCCTCGGCTACGATGTCGGCGCGGTCGAGGCTGGTTTCCCCGAAGCCGCCGCCCGCGAACAGACCGTCCAGTCCGTAAGACTCAAGCTTGATGTAACCGGCCCGGCTGAAGTTGCCAGTCGCAAGGCCGACCGTCGCTCCGGATGCGGTCAGTGCCTGGACGAGTTGCGGGAACCCGGGCATTACCCGGCCATCGGCTCTGCACTTCTCGATGCTTTCCGGCAGCAGAGCGTAGTAGCGGGCGGTAAAGGCGTCGAGGTGATCCGACGCGGTGCCCTCAACGCCGTGCAGCCTTAGACCGCCTTCCAGGATGAAGAGGTCCGTGCGGCCGCTGAACTCGACGCCGGAGAAACCGTTGGGAACGCCGTAAATCTCCTCGAACGCCCGCGTCATCGCGACGCTGCCGGCGCCGCCGGTGTAGAGGAGGGTGTTGTCGATGTCGAAGAGGACGACCTTTGGCAAGTGGACTACTTCTCGACCGCTTCGCCCGACTTGATCCAGGCCTCAGTGCCGCCCTCCAGGTTGTAGAGCTGAGTCAGCCCAGCCGCCGCGGCCATCTCCGCGGCGAGGGCGCTACGCTGGCCGAGGGCGCAGACGAAGATCAGTTCCTTGTCCTTCGGAAGTTCTTCGCGGCGGGCGTAAACGGTGTTGACGGGGATGTGACCCGCGTTGGGGACGTGGCCGCCGGTGTACTCGTGGGTCTCGCGCACATCGATGACGACCGCGCCGTTTCCCATCATCTCTTTCGCTTCAGCCACACTGATCCGGGTGAAGGGCTCGCGTGGGTCTTTGGTCGCCATTGGACGGGGCCTCCTCTTTTCGACAGTGTTCGGTGATTCAATTGTAGCGCGACCGTGATTGACAGTCGAAGGAGGCTTGCGGAATATCAGAGGCAAGGAGGTATCCATGGCCGAACAAGCTCAAATCGACGAACTGCGGACGAAGATGCGTGAGCAGCGCGAGTCGCTACTCTCCGCTCTGTCCAGTCTTTCTGACGAGAACGCCGAGCGCTCTACCACAGGCGAGGGCGAATGGAGCGCGAAGCAGCAGATGTCGCACCTGTGCGAGATGGAGTCCGCCTATCGCGCCTGGGTGAAGCGTGGGCTGGAGGATGACGGCGCTAGTGTCGACGGGGTTTTCGGCGAGCCGCCGGCCATCCGGCTGGAGGACGCGAACGCCCACACAGTGGACGAGCATATCGCCGAGATGCGCCGCCAGCGTACAGAGACCGAGGACCTCATCGACTCCATAAAGCCGGATGACTTCGAGCGGCGGGCGTCCAACCAGATTTTCGGCTCGCTCACACTGATGCAGTGGCTGCGGTCTTACTACCGCCACGACCGGATGCATGTCGGGCAGGTGCAGGGGGGACAGAGCGACTACCAGCCCCGCTACGCCGGGGGCCTCGAGCCCGATCAGCGCCGCTCCCAGACGGATAAGGCCCAGACGGGCAAAGCGTGACTCGTCCCCGCGTCTTCGTGGCCCGGCATTTACCCGGTCGCGCGCTCGAATACCTCGCCGAGCACGCGGACGTTGACATCTGGCCGGACGAGATGCCCCCGTCCGCAGCCGACGTAGCCGACGTAGCCGCGCGGAGCGTCTCGTGTCACGGGCTGCTTTCCCTGCTCACGGACCGGGTGGACGCCGCTCTCCTCGACAGCGCCCCTGACCTACTGGTCGTCAGCAACATGGCGACCGGTTTCGACAACGTCGATGTTCCGGCAGCGAGCGAGCGTCTCGTTCTGGTTACGCGCACACCCGGAGTCCTCGCGGAGACGACGGCTGACTTCACATTCGCCTTGATCCTGGCGGCGGCGCGGCGAGTGGTGGAGGGAGATCGCTTCACGCGAGAAGGCCGCTGGAAAACCTGGGGGCCGGAAGTCCTGCTTGGACAAGACATCTATGGCGCAACGCTCGGGATCGTCGGCATGGGCGGCATCGGCTCAGAGGTCGCGCGCCGGGCGAAGGGCTTTGGGATGCGGATCATCTACAACAGCCGGACGCGCAAGCCCGAAGTCGAGGAAGAGACCGGCGCTGAATTCGGATCACTAGATGAGGTGCTGCGCGAGTCGGACTTCCTCACCATCCACGCGCCGCTCACTCCCGAGACGAAGCACTTGATCAACGCCGACTCGCTGCGGACGATGAAGCGCACTGCCATCCTCGCGAACACAAGCCGGGGTGGGCTCGTTGACCAATGGGCGCTGTACGAGGCGCTGCGGGATGGCGTCATCGCTGGCACGGCGCTCGACGTCACGGACCCCGAGCCGATGGCCTCGGACGATCCACTGCTCACGCTCGACAACGTCATCGTCACCCCGCACATCGCCAGCGCGAGCGTCGCAACGCGGTCGCGGATGGCGATGCTGGCAGCGGAGAACATGGTGCGAGCGCTGAACGGCGAAGTGCCAGAGAACACCGTCAACCCCGAGATCGCGGTGGGGTGGCGGGCGAGGGTGCGACGGTCGCTCGCTTGACGTTGCCAGAAACGCGGTGCTATTTTTTGGCTGAACCGGCACGAAAGGCCCGGCCCAATTGCGGCGTGGGCCTATTTATTTTGGCGAAGACTGGTATCACATGGTCTCAGACGAAGACGTAGGCAACCTCTGGCTCGCGCAGGCGCTGTGGGACGTCGGCGCCGTACAGTTCGGCGACTTCACGATCGGCCGCACCACGCAGCACTCCCCGGTGTACGTCAATCTGCGCCTGCTTGTAAGTAATCCGGCCGCCCTCCAGCGCGCTGCCGGCGTCATGCTGGAGGAGATCCAGACGCTGCAGACGATGCGCCACCCGCAAGTGCAGGAGTTCCAGCGGGTCTGTGGCATCCCCTTCGGCGGGCTGCACCTGGCGACTGCGTACTCGCTGCGGTCGAGGGTGCCGATGATCTATGTCCACCCGGCCAAGGAACGCAACGGCAGCCGCGTCTACGTGGAGGGGCAATACAGCCCGGAGGAGACCGTCCTCCTGGTCGACGACCTGGTGACCAGCGGCGGCGGAGTCGTCGAGACGGCTGAGTTCCTCAAGCGCAACGCCCGCCTCGACGTGTATGACGTCTTAGTGCTTCTAGACCGGCAGGAGGGCGCAAGGGAGACGCTGCGGCGACGGGGCTACAATCTGATCTCGATCCTAGGGCTGGAAACGATGCTCAACTACCTGATGGCGAAGGGGCTGATCGAGGAAGAGCAGCACCGGGCGAGCCTGGAGTACGTGAGAGCGAAGCGCGATGAGAGAGCGAGCCAATGACACTGGTAGCCCAAGCCGAGGCTTTCCAGCC
>JBDSHD010000113.1:0-4077 GCA_039918655.1 Dehalococcoidia bacterium
CTCTGTCTCCGACGCTGCCAAGCTCATCGAGTTCGTTTGAGCCCGACCGCGGTTTGAAGCGGTCGGGCGCCGCGCGTTCGACAGCCCGACGCATATCTCGAATCTCCTTGATGTTGTTCACGCCTGAATTGTGACAGATCGAATGACATCGCTGGCACAGCGCGACCTTGTTCTCAGGGCGGTTATGCGAGCGATTCCAATCGATGTGGTGCTCGTTCAGATTCTGTCTGTCGCCGCACATAAAACACTGAGCCGACTCGCGCTGAATGCCGGAACTCTTGGCCATCGTGGCTACAGTAGACATCGACCGAAACCGAACAGCCACGGGTAAATGTCACAGGAAGTGTGGCGGGTCGTTAATTGGATGCCATGTCAACTTGGGTGATTGACCAGCCCCGCCACTTCCCCCATCGCCACCGCCTCCTGCGTGCCATCCCGCAGGTCCTTCAGCGTCACCGTGCCCTCCGCCAGCTCCCGCTCGCCGATGATCACCGCATATCGAGCCTGCAGGGCGTCCGCGTGGCGAAGCTGCGACTTCAACGACCGCTCGCCCGTCGTCAGTACCGTCGGCACGCCGGCGCGGCGTAGCTCGGACGCGAGCTTGTAGGCCACGTCCCGGGCGGGTGCCGACTGGTACGCCAAGTACACCACGAGGCCATCGCCCTCCGGCAAGACCACCTCCTGCCGCTTCAGGTTGATGATGATCCGCTCGATCCCCGTTCCAAAGCCGATTCCCGGCGTGGGGCGGCCACCCAGCTCCTCTATCAGGCCATCGTAGCGGCCACCGCCGCCGATGCTGCTCTGCCCGCCCTCTTCCGGCGGTTGCACCTCGAACACCGTGCGGGTGTAGTAGTCCAGACCACGCACCAGCCGGCGGTCAATCTCGTACGGTATCGCCACCGATTCCAGGTATCCGCGCAGCTTCGCGAAGTGGTCCGCACATTCCTCGCACAGATAGTCGACAAACGCCGGTGCGCTCGCGATAGCCGCCTGGCAGCGCTCGTTCTTGCAGTCCAGCAGACGCAGCGGGTTCCGTTCGTAGCGCCCGCGGCAGTCGCCGCACACTTGATCGAGCTTGTCCGCGTAGTAGGCGCGCAACGCGCCGAGGTAAGCAGGCCTACAGGCGCCATCGCCGATCGAGTTGATTCGCAGCGTTAGGCCCGTCAGCCCCACCTCCTCGTACAGCCGCCAGAGCAGCTCCACCACCTCCGCGTCGATCGCCGCGTCGCTATCGCCAATCGCCTCGACGCCGAACTGGTGGTGTTCGCGGTAGCGCCCCGCCTGGGGCCGGTCGTAACGGAAGTTCGGCATCGTGTACCACAGGCGCACCGGCTGCGGCTGGTTGTGCATCCCGTGCTCCAGGTACGCCCGGCAGACGGGTGCCGTCCCCTCCGGCCGCAACGCCAGCTCCTGGCCACCTCGGTCCTCGAAGACGTACATCTCCTTCTGCACAATGTCCGTCGTGTCGCCAACGCCCCGCAGGAACAGCGATGCGTCCTCGAACATCGGCGTCTCGATCTGCGCGTACCCGAACCTCCTCGCCACCCGCGACGCCGCATCGCGGACGTAATCCCACCACTTCTGATCTTCCGGCAGCACATCCTGCGTTCCCCGCGCCGCCTGGTACCTTGTCATGGGATGAGGATACTGGAACTACCGCTTACGACGAACCGCCAATCAGTGGCTTTTCTAGTCGTCCGCCAGCGTCGACCAGTCGATGTCCTGGGCCCCGTGGTGCACCCGCAAGATGCGGATTGCATCGCCTTGGATGTCGTAGGCGATCCTGTACGGGGGCCGGACTACCTCCCGCGCTCCTCTCGCCCGCCGATGATGTATCGCCCTACCCGATTCTGGAAATTCTTCAAGCCGTTTGACTGAGTCGATCAACCCTCGGAACACCCGTGCGGCGGCTGTTCGATTTTCCTGTCCAATATGATCCCTGATCGTCTCCAGGTCCCGGAGCGAGCGCGGTGACCAGACTACTCGATCCACTGCTCGATTTTTCGAACAATCTCCTCGTGAGGAACCATCTGCTCGGGGTGAGCGTCGGCTTCATCGATCGCCTGCTCGATGCTGTAGAGGTAGTAGATGTAGTCCAGCGCGTCCTTGAGTGTTGCGTTCTCTGGCAGCTCTTCGTCCAATGCGGACAGGATGTCTCGTTTTCCGGCGATTTGCATAATCCCATTCTACTACCTGGCACCAGCGTCATGATGCGCCCCACGGGGCTCCTGCGGCCCAATGCTAAACTTGACTCCACATGACAACAACAGAACAACAACTCGGCGCTCCCCTGCTCGAGAAGGTCGCGGAGTACCTGCCGGACAAGGGCCAGAAGCTCGTGCGGGAGGCCCTCGACTTCGCCATCGAGTCCCACGCCGGCCAGGTCCGCAAGAACGGCGACCCGGTCATCACTCATCCCCTCGGAGCAGCCGAGACCGTCGCCTCGCTGCAGCTTGACGCCGCCACCATCGCCGGCGCGCTACTCCACGACGTCCAGGAGGACTGCGACGTCAGCAACGCCGAGATCGCCAGGCGCTTCGGGCCCGAAGTCGCGCTGATGGTGGAGGGCGTCACCAAGCTCGGCATCATCTCGGACCAGGCCGCCGACGCCGAGACCGTCGACCGCCAGATGCAGGCCGAGAACCTGCGCAAGATGTTCCTGGCGATGGCCCAGGACCTGCGCGTCGTCATCATCAAGCTCGCCGATCGCCTCCACAACATGAGGACGCTCTGGGGGCTCTCTCGCGAGGACCAGGTCCGCATCGCCAAGGAGACGATGGAGATCTACGCCCCCCTCGCCGCCCGCCTCGGCATCTGGGAGATGAAGTGGCAGCTCGAGGACCTCTCTTTCCGCTACCTCCAGCCCGATGAGTACAAGCGCCTCGCCGAGATGCTCGAGGTCAAGCGCAAGGTCCGCGAGCAGTACGTCAACGAGGTCTGCGCAATACTCCGGGAGGAGATCGCGAAGCAGGGCGTCAAGGCCGAGGTCTACGGCCGCGCCAAGCACATCTACTCCATCTATAAGAAGACCGAGAAGTACGCCGCCGAGCGCCGCAACGTCGACGAGATCTACGACCTGCTTGCCGTCCGCATCCTGGTGGACGACGTCACGGACTGCTACTCCGCGCTCGGCATCGTCCACGGGATGTGGCGACCGCTGCCGGGCACCTTCGACGACTACATCGCGAACCCCAAGGAGAGCATGTATCAGTCCCTCCACACCACCGTCATGGCGCTCAACACCCAGCCGCTCGAGGTCCAGATCCGCACTTACGAGATGCACCGCTCGTCGGAGTTCGGCATCGCCTCCCACTGGCGCTACAAGGAAGGCACCAAGCGCGACGAGATCTACGAGGAGCGTCTCGCCTGGCTCCGGCAGCTGCTGGACTGGCAGCGCGAAATGTCGCAGGCCGAGGAGCTGATCGAGGCCGTGAAGACGGACATCTTCCAGGACCAGGTCTTCATCTTCACGCCGAAGGGCGAGATCAAGGACATGCCCGCCGGCAGCACCCCTCTCGACTTCGCCTACCGCATCCACACCGACCTCGGCCACATGTGCGTCGGCGCCAAGGTCAACGGCCGCCTCGTCTCGCTCAACTACCAGGTCAAGAACGGCGAAGTCGTCGAGATCGTCACCAGCAAGTCATCGAAGGGCCCCTCACGGGACTGGATGAACGCCCCTCTCGGCTACCTCCGCACCACCCACGCCCGCGAGAAGGTGCGCCAGTGGTTCAAGAAGCAGCAGCGCGCCGAGAACATCGCCCGCGGCAAGGAAGCCGTCGAGCGCGAGCTGGCCCGCCTCGGCACCGACCTGCCGGAGATGCAGAAGGACATCCTCCGCATCTTCAAGTTCGAGGACCTGGAGGACTTCTTCCTCCGCGTCGGCTACGGCGAGATCAGCACCCAGCAGATCAGCAACAAGATGGCCGCGCTGATCGAGAAGTCCGACGACGTCCTCGAGTTCAAGACGCCGCAGGCCGCCCAGACCGTCTCCGGCATCCGCGTCCTCGGCACCGGCGACCTCCTGACCAAGCTCTCCAAGTGCTGCAACCCCGTCCCCGGCGACGACATCATCGG
>JBDSHD010000114.1:0-2608 GCA_039918655.1 Dehalococcoidia bacterium
GGTCGTAGAACTTGTCCACGAACAGCTCCAGGCTGTCGGCGATCCTTTTCTGGAAACGCTCGAAGATGTTGAGCTTGCGGCGGTGGACCCGGACGTGCTTGAGGTGGCAGGATTCCGGACATGAGCGCTATGAGGTCGGCTGGTCCCCGACCTTGCGCATCAAGTCGAGGATGTGGGCGGCCTCCTCGATCGACTCGTCCAGGGCGAAGTGGAGGGCGGGTATCTTCTTGATCCGCAGTCGCCTGAGCAACGCCCTCCGCAGGTAATTGGCAGCGTGGGACAGCGCTTCGATGGAGTCTTGTTTTTCCGTTGCGTCTCCCAGGACGCTGACGTGAACGTCGGCAGTCTCAAGATCAGGGGAGATGTCGACCCGGGTAATACTCACGATCTCCGCAACCCGTGGGTCACGAATTTCAGTGATCAGGTCGGCAAGCTCGGTCTGAAACAGGACGTTGAGGCGCTTGATGCGTCGATTCAAGTCAGTGCTCCTGTGCGGTTATCTGAGGAAAAGAATTTGCCGGAGGTTTAGCCGCGTTCTTCGACGTGGAAAGCCTCTATGACGTCGCCTTCCGCAAAGCTGTCGAAGCGTTCGGTGCCGATTCCGCACTCCAGGCCTGTGGTGACTTCTCGGACATCCTCCTGGAACCGTTTGAGGCTGGACAGCCGGCTTTCGTGCACCATCGCACCCTTTCTGAGCACGCGGGCGAGGGAGTTCCGGCGCACGATGCCGTCCGTGATCATGCAGCCGGCGACGCGACCGCCGCGGACGCGGAAGACGGCGCGGATCTCAGCATGCCCGTCGATTACTTCCACGATGACCGGTTGCATGAGGCCCTTGACGGCCTTCTCAACGTCCTCGATCAGCTCATAGATGATCTGGTAGAGGCGAATGTCGATCCGCTCCGTTGCGGCGACACGACGCGCACCGGGATCGATCTTCACGTGGAAGCCCAGGACGATTGCCCTGGATGCCGTGGCCAGCATCACGTCTGATTCAGTAATGTTGCCTGCGGCCGTGTGAATGACGTTGACGCGTACGTCCTCTGCGCCGAGTTTGAGCAAGGACGTATTAATCGCCTCGACAGATCCATGAGTGTCGCCCTTGATGATGATGTTCAGGTCTTTGATGCGGCCTGCCGCGATGTCTCCTGAGATGGCCTCTAGACTCAGTGTCTTGCCGGACTCGGCCGCGTCTCGTGCGCGCTCTCTGGATTCTGCGAGGTCCCGCGCTTCACGTTCGTCACTGAATACCGCGAAAGTATCGCCAGCACGCGGAACAGTTCCTATACCCATCACCTCCACCGGGGTTGAGGGGCCCGCTTCCGTAATCTTTTCGCCGAGATGGTTGAACATCGCCTTGATCCGGCCCCAGCTCGCTCCCGCGACGATCGCCTCTCCGACTCGAAGAGTGCCGCGCTGGACGATCAACGTGGCCATGGGCCCGCGATTCGGATCCTTCTCGGACTCGATGACCGTCCCTTCTGCGGGGCGGCTCGGATTGGCCTTGAGTTCCGCAACTTCCGCCACCAGGTTGATGTGCTCCAGCAGATCGTCGAGGCCCTCTCGGGTTTTGGCCGAGACGGGAACAACGATGACGTCACCGCCGAATTCCTCGATGACGAGGTTCTGTTGGATAAGTTCCTGCTTCACTTTCTCGGGGTTCGCGGCGGGAAGGTCCATCTTGTTGATAGCGACGATGATCGGCACCTTGGCCGCCTTGGCGTGGTCGATCGCCTCTATCGTCTGCGGCATGATGCCATCGTCCGCTGCCACGACGAGGATGGCGATGTCGGTGACGCTGGCGCCGCGGGCACGCAGCGCCGTGAAAGCCTCGTGGCCGGGGGTGTCAATGAATGTGATCTTGTGGCCCTTGTCCTCAACCTGGTAAGCGCCGATGTGCTGTGTGATGGCGCCGACCTCCTGCGCCGTCACGTTCGTCTGCCGGATCGCGTCGAGGAGGCTGGTCTTTCCGTGGTCAACGTGGCCCATCACGGTGACGACCGGCGGCCGCGGCTCAAGGTCACTCGCCTCGTCCTCCTGGTCATCCGGCGTAGCGTCAGGTGCGCTCGCTACTGCGATTCCGGCACGGGCGACCTCGAATCCGAGTGTTTGAGCAACGTCCGCAGCGACATCGTAGTCGACAGTCTGGTTGATTGCGGCCATGATGCCACGCTTCATCAGTTCCTTGATGATCTCCACGTTTGTGACGTGGAGTGCTTCGCTGAGATCCCTGACGGTCAGCGCTCGCGGCAGGGTGACAACGGGTCCTCCAGTTTGGGTCATTGGGCGCCTCCAGCCAGGGACTCGGCATAAGCGGTGAGGTTCGCGGCATCGGCCTTTGAGAGCGTGGTCTTCAATGAGCGTTCGAGACGGCCCTTGTTCAGCGCGAGGTTCCAGCACGCCGCCTCGCCGCAGACGTATGCGCCGCGGCCCGGCTTCTTGCCGGTCGGGTCGGGCTCAATCGGTCCGGCGGGTGTCCGGACTATGCGGATGAAGTCTCGCTTGGCGGTTTTGGAGCCGCAGGCGACGCAGGTCCGCTGCGGGAGGGGCCGCGCCCGGACGCCTATGTTTGAAATTACTCTTCCTCCCAGTTGCCGTACTCTTCAAG
>JBDSHD010000115.1:0-5059 GCA_039918655.1 Dehalococcoidia bacterium
GTACGTGATCGCAAGCGGCACAGACGGCTTTAGCGTCGATCAGGGCTTCGCCGCCAACGGCTTCGGCGAAAATTCCCCTGGCGGTTACAACCTGGGCGCCGCTCTTGCCACCGAGGTCGTCCTGACACTTATTTTCCTGGTGGTCATCATGGCGATAACTGGCCCGGGTACGCCGGCGGGATTCGCCCCGCTCGGCATCGGCCTGACCCTCTTCGTCATTCACCTGTTTGCCATCCCCGTGGACAACGCATCGGTCAACCCGGCGCGCAGCACGGGGCCAGCGCTGTTTGTGGGCGGTTGGGCCGTGGAGCAACTGTGGCTCTTCTGGGTCGCCCCTATCGTCGGTGGCGTTCTCGGCGGCTTGCTCCACCGGTACTTCCTGGCGGCCGAGCGAGCGAGCGAGCCTTCGGCTGCCTGAGGGCGGCGGCAGACTGGCTAGACACAGCGTGGGGGCGGCTCAGGTCCGCCCCCACATTCGTTTTGCCTGCGATTTGCCTTAGGCGGCGGCTATGGGGACGCCCAGCCCTTCCGAAATGCCCCTGCCGAGATCCGGATGAACGTTAGACCAGTACTCGAGGGCGCGGGTCACGATATCCGGGCGGACATCCGCTGACAGATGGTTGACGACGTTCGTGATCAAATGCTGGCGGTCAGTGTCCGACAGGACATCAGTCCAGAGCGTTCGCGGCTGACTGAAGTCGTCATCCTCGCTATGTAACGCGTAGGCGCTCCGGACGATTTCGCCACTGACAAACCACCCCGGTTCTTCGTATTTCGGATCGGCCTTCGGCCCACCGACTGTGTTCGGCGCGTAGACGGGCTGGTCGCCGTTGTGGCGATAGCGCATGGAGCCGTCCTTGTTGTAGCTATTCACTGGCGACTGCGGCTGATTGATCGGTAGTTGGAGGTAGTTCGTGCCAATCCGGTAGCGATGAGTGTCCGGATAGCTGAAGAGGCGGCCCAGGAGCATCTTGTCGGGGCTGGGCCCGATGCCCGGCACCATGTTTGCCGGCTCAAACGCCGCCTGCTCGACCTCCGCGAAGTAGTTCGCCGGATTCCGATCGAGCACCATTCGGCCGATCTTGATCGGAGGGTAGTCTCCGTGCGGCCACACCTTTGTGAGGTCGAACGGGTTGAAGCGATAGTCTGTCGCGTCCTCGAACGGCATGATCTGCATCTCGAGCGTCCATGACGGGTAGTCTCTCTGCTCGATTGAGTTGAAGAGGTCCTGCAGATGAAGATCAGGGTTCTCCGCGGTTATCGCCTTGGCCTCGGCGTCCGTGTAACTCTGGATGCCTTGATCGGTTTTGAAATGGTACTTGACCCAGAACTTCTCCCCGCCGCCGTTGACCCACATGAACGTGTGACTCGAGTACCCATTCATGTGGCGCCAAGTCCGAGGCGTCCCTCGGTCCGAGAACAGGAAGGAGACCTGGTGTGCGGATTCCGGGGAAAGCGTCCAGAAGTCCCATTGCATGTTGTTATCGCGCCGGTTGGTCACGGGATCACGCTTCTGCGAGTGAATGAAGTCCTGGAACTTCTGGGGGTCCCGGACGAAGAAGATGGGGGTGTTGTTCCCGACGAGGTCGTAGTTGCCCTCTTCCGTGTAGAACTTGATGGCAAAGCCACGCGGGTCACGCACAGTGTCCGGCGACCCCAGTTCGCCGGCGACGGTGGAGAAGCGCACGAAGACTGGCGTCCGCTTTCCAACCTTGCTGAGGAAGGCAGCCTTCGTGTACTGCGTGACGTCGGCCGTGACCTCAAAGTAACCGTGAGCGCCGCCTCCCTTGGCGTGAACGACGCGCTCGGGAACGCGCTCCCGGTTGAACTGGGCCATCTTCTGGATCAGGTAATGATCCTGAAGAAGTATCGGACCGTTCGGTCCTACCGAGGCAGAAAACTCGTCGCTTGGCGCCGGGATGCCGGCATCCGTTGTGGTGGGCCTAATGTCGTCGTCCACTGAACCTCTTTCCTCCTTTTGCTGGGTATATGGTGGGCCGAAGGACGACTGCATCCGGTCGTCGTGTACGCGGCAATATCGGAGGCCGTTCCTTCGAGGCGCGAGCGCCAACCACGCTCATTCCGTCGCTTGACAATATAAATGCACCTTGCCCACCGCGGCAAGAGTCAGTCGTCAGGGATTGCAGTGCGCGCTACGGCCCGAACTGCAATCCGGGTAACAACACATATGTGATTACGTCTCCTTCTATAGCTTCGCCAATGTGGCGTGGCTGTGGGGGCGATGCAGAAAAAACTCCAGAAAGTCAACACTGACTCGCTGCCAGTAGCCAAGGAGGTGCTGGCAGATGTCCTTTCGCTCCGGCGGAGGGTGTATGCCGGCGTCTACGTCGCCGTGTACGCCGCGCTGCTCGCTTACATCCCGCTCGGGTTCAGTCCCGTCGAAATAGTGATCGTCGGGATCGCCAGCACGGTGATCGCGGGCGCTGCCACACATCTATCGTTCCGGAGGATTATCCAGACGAGCAAACGAGCTGCCTATCCGCCGCTCTTCATGGTGAGCGCATCGGTGGCTCCGACTGCAGCTGAGGCGGCCGATCACGCGCTTCTCATGATGGAGCAGCTCCTTGGACCCGAATCCGCGTTTATCGCGATGTTCAACGCCCAGGGCGATTACGACGTCGTTTCCAGCCGCGGCATGAGTATTGAGGCAGCTAACGATCGCCTGCAGCGCCAGGCATCCTACATTGAGGTCGCCTCCGATGCGCGCTATCCGATGGAGGTGCCGTCCGACATCGGCGACATCCACGAGGTTGTCGTGCCGATCTTGGCGGGAGGAAAGCCGGAGGGCGTGCTGTACGCGGCTGGCCGGCGGGGTAACGCCGACCTGTGTGACCGGTTCCTGCTTTCGAACATCGGGGGCTCTCTCGGCATGTCCCTTGAGAACGTGCGGAGCAGAGAGTTGCTGCTGCAGAAGGAGTCACGACTGAGCAGCGTCATCACCGGCGCGCCCGTCGTGTTGTTCGCGGTTGACCGGCATGGCACGACGACGTTCATACAGGGCCATGGCATTGAGCGGGTTGGAGTGACTGCAGACCAGGTCGTTGGGCGGCAGGCCACCGAGGTCTTCAGTGCCTACCCACAGTTGGTGCAGAGCTTCCGGCGGACGTTCGCCGGCGAGGAGATCACGGCGACGATCACGATCGGGATCAACGAACAGCAGGTGACCTACGAGTACCGGCTGGCACCCGAACGCGATGAGCGCGGCCGCGTGATCGGCATCATCGGCGTCGCTAACGACATCACGGACCGGAGGCGAGCGCTGGAGGCCCTTACTGAGAGCCAGCGCGCACTGGAGACTCTTGTCAGCAACCTGCCGGGCTTCGCCTACCGCTGCCGCAACGACCAGAACTGGACGATGGAGTACGTCAGCGACGGCGTGACGGATATCACTGGATACCCGCCGGAGGACCTGATCGCCGGACGGCCGACGTTCAACGACGTGATCCACCCCGATGACCGCGAGACGGTGTGGCAAAGGGTCCAGGAAGCCGTGGAGTCCGGCGAGAAGTATTTGCTGGAATACAGATTGACGTCGCGAGACGGCGACCTCATCTGGGTCTGGGAACATGGCCAGGCGATTTGTGACGACGACGGGGAAGTCGTGGCCCTAGAAGGTTTCATCAGCGACGTGACGGTCCGGAAGCTGGCTGAACAGGAGCTGCTGGCGAGCGAGGAACGGTATCGTGACCTGTTCGAAAACGCCAGGGACGCTGTTCATACGTACGATAGCAAAGGATGTTTAGTCGAGGCCAACGAGCGCTGGGCGCAAATGACCGGATACACGCTTGAAGAGTTGATGAATGTGAACTTCGCTGACTTGACGGCACCGGAGTTCAGGGACGTGACGATGGAAGGTCTGGGCAAGGCATATCGTGGTGAAGGTCAACCTTACGAGACCGAGATCGTCCGGAAAGACAGCAGCCGCTTGCCGATCGAGGTGGCTCTGCGCGTGGCCCTCGATGAAGCAGGCCACGTGAAATGGATACAGGGTATCGCTCGCGACGTAAGTGACCGGCGGCAGGCAGAGGATACGATCCGGCGCCTGGCCTACAACGACCCGCTAACCGGCCTGCCCAACCGAGCGTTGATGGAGGACCGCCTCGGGGTAGCCCTGGCACACGCCCGGCGTGAAGAGAAGGGCGTGGCGGTCATGTTCATCGACCTCGATCACTTCAAGGTCGTCAACGACACGCTGGGCCACAGCGCCGGTGACCGCCTCCTTCAGTCTGTGGCCAAAGACCTCGCGGTCGTAGTCCGCGACTGTGACACCGTGGCGCGGGTCGGCGGGGACGAATTCACGATCATCCTGCCTGCATTGGAGCGGGTCGAGGATGCCATTGAGGTCGCTGACAGGATCCTCGAAGCCCTGAACCGGAACCGCACGATTGAGAATCGTGAGTTCCGCACGACGGGCAGCATCGGGATCACCACATTCCCAGGCGACGGGGAGGACGCAGCCACCCTGCTGCGGAACGCGGACACGGCCATGTATCGCGCGAAGGAGCATGGCCGAAACAATTGCCAGCTCTACACATCCTCGATGAACGATCGTGTATTGCAGCGACTGGTGCTGGAGAACGACCTAAGCCGCGCAATCGAGCGCGACCAGCTGATTTTGTTCTACCAGCCAATCGTTGACTCCAGAGATGGAACTCTGCGTGGGGCGGAAGCGTTGCTGCGCTGGAACCATCCAGAACGAGGCCTGGTACCGCCGGACAAATTCATTCCGTTTGCGGAGGGGACAGGTCAAATAGTGCCTATCGGGGAGTGGGTGCTGCGCAAGGCTTGCGAGCAGTTGCGTGACTGGACAGCGGCTGGCTATGGGCTGGAACGAATGGCGGTGAACCTGTCGGCGCGGCAACTCCAAGAGGAGAACCTAGTCGGCCGGATCAAGCAGATTGTGGCCGAGACCGGCGTTTCTCCGAACGCACTACAACTAGAGATTACGGAGGGCGCTGTGCTGCGCGACGAAGACCGCATCGTCGCAGCGTTGGCCGCGATCCGACGGATGGGCGTGAGCATCGCGCTCGACGACTTC
>JBDSHD010000116.1:0-3239 GCA_039918655.1 Dehalococcoidia bacterium
AGCCTTCCAAACGGCGTTAACTTCGCCCTACTATGAACCATAAGAGCCTCCTGTCTGTATGGCTGGCTTTCTCACCCCATACAGCGCAGAAGGCTCTTATCCGTTAACAACCTGTGTGGGAACTACAACTAGCCAGCGCCGCCGGGAGTGACGGTCTCGAGGCTGGCGCGGACGACGAGGCGACGGCTGTACTCGCCGCCGAACACCGGGTCGTCGGTGTTCGAGTAGGCTCCGTCACAGGTGATGATCGTGACGACATCCTCAGTAGTGCCTGACATGACCTTGAGCGATTCGGGGTCAGCCGGGTCAACCTGGAAAACATCTGTGACCCGATAGACAAGGCTTGTACCGTCATCGTCGGCAAGCTCAATTTCGTCACCGGCCACGAGGGTCTTGAGGTTGTAGAAAACCCCCTGTCCGAACCACGTAACGTGACCCGCGAAGACTGCATTGCTCCCGGTACCGGGCTGGGCTGAAAAGTCATACCAGGCGACGAGAGATCCGGCACCGTCGCCAGTGGGCACCTCGGGTATCTGATCTTCGTCTAGGCCGTAAGTGGCAACTGGCGCGTCGACATCGATACTGGCGATACGCATCGTGTAGGGTTGATCTCCCAGGGGTGGAGTGATGGGCCTGACTACGGGGACGGGGGTGCCTGAGGGCGAGGTCGGAGCAGCGGTTGCGGTTGCGGTCGGGCGCTGGGTGGCTCGAACGGCTTCGGCCGGGCCGTCGTCGCCACTGAGCACCTGTATCATCCCCACAGTAAAAAGGGACGCACCGATAACGAAGGCGAAGATTCCACCGCCGAGGAGTACGCGTCGCTTGCCGAGCCGTTCGATGAATGTCATTGGGAACCGAATGTCCTATCTACCGTCAGTCTCTATTATAAGAGCAGTGAGTCTTATCTCCACTGATTTAGACGCTCGAGGTGATAATTAGGATGCAATCCGGTCACTTAGAGAACGATTCGATTACGGCGGTGCCAGGCATTCTTGTTGGCCACTGGACAGACGCTAGCGCACCGACCGGTTGTACCGCAGTTCTGTGCGAGGGCGCGGCTGTCGCGTCTGTAGATGTGCGTGGTGGCGCGCCCGCGACACGCGAAACCGATCTGCTCCGGGCGGGTAATCTCGTGGAGCGCGTACACGCGGTACTTCTGTCAGGCGGTAGCGCTTTCGGGTTGGATGCCGCAAGCGGCGTGATGCGGTGGCTGGAGGAGCGTGAGATTGGCTTCCCGGTGACCGGGGGAGTCGTCCCGATCGTTCCCGCCGCCTGTCTGTATGACTTGACGGTCACAGAAGGCAAAGTACGGCCTGGCGCGCAGGATGGTTATTCTGCGTGTGAGGCCGCGCGCGATGACGCCGTGGACTGTGGGAGTGTCGGGGCTGGCGCCGGGGCGACGGTGGGCAAGGCGCTGGGGATAGAACGGTGCATGCGTGGCGGCATCGGTAGCGCCGTGGAGAGAACGGCATCCGGGATTGCCGTTGGAGCCCTGGTGGCGGTCAATAGTTGGGGTGAGGTGGTGGATCCGGAGAACGGACAGACGGTTGCCGGGGTGCGGGGGGAGAGACCTGGGTCGTTCCACGAATCACTGGAGGTGCTGAGGGAGACGCCGCCGATGTCGCCGTTTTCGTCGGAGAACAGTACGCTGGCCATCGTCGCCACAGATGCCGTGCTCACGCGTGATCAAGCATATCGCGTCGCTGTGATCGCTCAGACTGGATTGGCCCGGACCATCCGGCCGGTACACACGCCGGTGGATGGCGACATCGTGTTTTCGCTAGCGACGTGCCGCAACGAGGCGGCGACTGACGTCATGCAGGTGGGCGCGCTGGCCGCACGGGCGTTGGAGCGGGCGGTCCTGAAGGCGGTTGGCGGAGCGACGTCGTTCAGTGCGATACCTTCCGTGAACGACTGGGCCTGACAGCGCGTCTTTACCGAACCTTTACCCAGCAGCCCTTCCGATTCACCGCCCTGTTCACTTCTGGCGGGGAAACTGGTTCCAGAGCACACACGTGGACACGGATCTTGCCGGAACCGGCTTAAGTCCACGGGTGGCGAGGACCAAAAGGGAGGGTTTGGCGACATGAGTATCTTGACCAATATCCTGCGCCGGGATCAGAAGAAGGCCAGAGTTGCAACTGGTGCCCCAGAGCAAAATTCGGATCCGGAATCACCATCATCTCCGCCGTTCGTCCTGCTTCTGCCAGATGCATCCGGGATAGCGAGCTATCGGTTCTTCTCGTTTACCTCAGCACTGGCGGCAGAGCACTTCGTTGAGTTCGATCTACGCGGGAAAATCACCCACGACACGGTGAGCTTCTGGGCGATGCCGAGTGCCCCCGCGGCGGACTCTGAATCAGTTGTCCTCATAAAGGGGGCCAGCCCGGATTCCGTGCATGCCTTCGCTTTCACCGACATGGCCAACGCTGTTAATTTTGTGCGGCACGAGATGAGCGTGGGGCTTACCCTCGACCGGGTGATGATCTACTGGGCGGAATCGACGCGAATTGACGTCGACAACGAGGGTCACGCGCTCGTCACCCCGTCGCAGGCGCCAGCACCCCAGCAAGCGGCGGCGGCCGTTCCATCACCCATCAGACCAGTTAGCGACGCCCACCGTGAGGTTGCCGCGCAGGCGGCTACGATGGCGGAGGAGCCGAAGACACCGGCACAGGTCATTGACTTTCCATCCGCGGCGAAGAGGCTGCGAGCGTCCGGTGACACGGCCCAATGGTGGATCAACATGATTGAGGCGCTGGATGAAGCGCTGGACGCGTATGTCGCGAGGCAAGTGCGGGGACGGATGGCGTGGAGGCGACTGTCGAGGGAGCTTGCGGCAGCGGCAAGGGCCAAGGAGTCTCCTCCGGTAGCGCCGGTAGCGCCGGTAGCGCCGGTAGCGCCGGTAGTGCCGGAGTACGAGGACGAGGCTCCATGCGAGGACGAAACCCCCTATGAGCGGGACACGGGGGACGATTCGTGGTTCATCCCCCGTCGAGAGTGGGGGGCGCGTCCGGACGAGCCGTTCCGCGGATTCGGATCCCCTCCTGGACGCTTCTAGTTAGCCCTAGCGCTGGCACTTCGGGCAGAAGTGCGTGCTGCGGCCACCAACCTTAGTCCTGGCGATAGACGCGCCGCAGGTGTAGCAGGGCTCACCGGTGCGACGGAACACCTTGACCTTGAGGTGGTGCGAACCTTCGTTTCCCTTACCGTCGACGTAGTCGCGGAAGCTTGAGCCC
>JBDSHD010000117.1:0-2867 GCA_039918655.1 Dehalococcoidia bacterium
GCCGAACCCGATCCGCATCCAGAGAAACGGGTTCTCGAGGATCGGCGTAGTAACCGATCCATCAATCACGTCCCTCGGCAACGCCAGCGACGCTGCGATGAGAATACCCTGGAGAGCCATCACAACCAAGAGAAGACCCGTCATCTCCCGCAGTGGCGCCTCCGGCAGGCGCGGCGTCACCAGGTACCAGTGCCCGAGGATCATGCCCATCGAGACGGCCCCAACCGCCAGCGCGCCGATCGCCAGGCTCGCGAACACGAGCAGAAATCCCCACGTCGGGATTGAAATCACCTGCGTCAAGAACGCGATCGCCGCGATACCCGCGATCGATCCAAACGCGCTGAATACCAGCCCCGGTACGCGATGTTCTCTAACTACAGCCACTGCATAGAGTCCGGTGAACGCAAACACAGCAGCCAACGCCACTTGCGCCTCGCCCATACTGGACGGATCCAGTGGGTATCCGTCTACCTCGTCGCCGACATCCACCAGCGTCGAAACCCAGAAGGTCAGCGCCGCCATCACCAGCGTCAGAAAAGCACCGAATTTGATGAACGAAGCCGTGGCATTCCCCCTGGCGTCGCACAGCGCCAGCACCCATAGGCTGCCAATCGTGAACTCCACGAGTACGATGAGGAGGGCATACGGTAACGATTCGGCGCTCATCCGTAGTCATCGTAAGAGGCGGCGACTTCGAGGGTAAAGGCGAGTTCCAAAATCGCGGGGGCCAGCTACAATCGGTGACGTGCTACTCCCGGAAAGGGATCCTCAAGGTTGGGCTGCCAAAGCCCTGCGCGAAGCCGGCAACTCCTTCCTTGCCGAAATCCGCGGCATGGACGACGTCTCGATAAGCTTTCGGCCCACCGAAGATGAAATGTCAGTCAAGGAGTTGGTGGCTCACGTCCGCGATGCCGGAGCGCTCGCCCTGGATCAGATCAAGGCACTCTTGAACTGGCCGGACAAACCTCTCCCGGTCCGGGACATCGATCTGCTCGTCATGGAGCGCGACTACCGCTCTGCCGACCTCATGGCAGTCTTGCTGGAGTTCAGAGACACGCGCCAGGAACTCACGGGCCTCCTGTGGGCGCTCTCCTCACGGGAATGGGACCAGGTCGCGCGTCATCCGTACCGCGGCGACATCACAATTACCACCATCGCAGGCGAACTCGCGCGCCATGACCTCGAACATCTCTGGCATGTAAGGAAGATCAAGGGCAGTCTCCCGCAGAAGGTCCACGTCAGCGACGAATGGGACCAGTTCCAGCTCTAACGTGCACGGGCCAAACTCAATGCGCCGCTTCGCCCGGATGCTCGCTATAATCGAGCCTCGGAGGTACAGATGATCGGAAAAGAACATTTCGCCGCTCGGCCCGAGGATGTCGGCATCGAAACCGAGAAGCTCGAAGCCGTGTTCGCTCGCGCCGAGCGGGACATTCAACAGGGGATTCTGCCCGCGGCACAAGTCGCGGTGGCCCGAAACGGACTGATCGCGGGAATGAGGAGCTTCGGAAGCGCGGTCCACGGTGATCGCAAGAAGGTAGTGTCAGACGAGAGCCTGTTCTGCATCTTCTCTTGCACAAAGGCCGTCGTCGCCGCCGCTGTCTGGACGCTATTTGAGGATGGCCGCCTGCGCCTTGACGAAAAGGTGGCGGACATCATCCCGGAGTTCGCCACGAATGGAAAAGACGTCGTGACGGTGGAGCAGTTGATGCTCCACACCGGCGGATTCCCCTACGCGCCGTTCCCACCACGGGACTGGGGCAACCGAGAGGCCCTGCTCGAAGCGTTCTCTCGCTGGCGGCTAACGTTTGAGCCCGGCTCGAAATTCGAGTATCACGCTACATCGGCACACTGGGTACTCTCCGAGATCATCCACCGTCGCGCCGGCCAGGACTTCCGGACGTACATCCGCGAGCGCATCACGGAGCCGATGGGCCTCCCGGAGCTGTTTGTTGGCCTCCCGGAAGACCAAATAGGACGCTATGCGCTCGTCGAGTGGGTGGGCGAGGAGACACCGCCGCCGGGAGGCTGGGGTGAGGTCACACCCGAGGCGATCCGCAATTTCTCCAACCCCAGGCGTGCTGCTTCCGGCATTCCCGGAGGTGGCGGCGTCACGAGCGCCGCCGAACTCGCCATGTTCTACCAGGTCCTACTCAACGGTGGGGAGACCCGGAGCGGCGCCCGCGTGCTCAAACCGGAGACCATCGAATTCGCCACGAAAGTCCGTACCCGGCCCGATCACCGCGATCCGTCCTTCGGAAACACCGCGAACCGCGGCCTCAGCATCATCATCGCCGGTGACGACGGCGATGCGTTCAAACGCGGTTTCGGACGCGTCGCCTCTCCTACAGCATTCGGCCACGGGGGCGCCGGCGGACAGATCGCCTGGGGAGACCCCGAAACTGGCATCTCCGTTGGCTACGTAACCAACGGCTTCACCGACTGGATGACCAGCGGGCGCCGCGTCGTCGCGATCTCCAGCCTGGCAGCTGGTTGCGCGACAGCAAGCCTGGCGGTCACCACATGATCAAGGCCGTCTTCTTCGATTTCGGCGGCGTCCTCCTCCAGCACGCGGACGGCGTCGACCACAAAGCCCTCGAAGCCATACACGATCTCCCGGAGCGCACGCTCCTGAAGTGCATCTATGTCGAAAGCCGCTACGTCGAGCACCAGGTCGGCGCCTGCACGTTGGACGAATGGATTGAATCGGTCCTGACCGCACTGTCCGAGCGCGTTGGCCGCACTCGGGCGGAGGAGATATGGAGCGCGTTCGAGCAGGCGGAGCGCCCCCTCAACTCCGACATGATCGACCTCGTGAAGCGTCTGCGCGTGGCTGGCTACAAGGTCGGGATAGTCTCCAACACCAC
>JBDSHD010000118.1:0-2919 GCA_039918655.1 Dehalococcoidia bacterium
GGAATACCCGTCGGCCAGAATCCCGTATTCGCTCGCGCCGACCACGTTGTCCTTGCAGAACAGGTTTCCCGAGGGCATGACGGTGGCAATCCAGTACATAAACCGGCCGACGAGGGTGGGCCAGGTGTTGTGGCGAATCGTGATCGGGCGATAGCAGTTGTTCAAGCTCAACCCGTGCACGCAGTCGATGCAGAGGTTGTGCTCGATGACCATGTTCGTGCCCTGGACGGAGGTGTTGATGTCGTCCTTTCCGAGCAAGTTGATCGCGGCCCCATCCACGTTTTTGATGATGTTGTAGCGGAAGGTCACGTCCTCGACGGTGGACCAGGGCGCCGTGCCGTCTTGGTTCCTGACGGTAAAGACGATCCCATGGCCCGACTGCGCGTCAATCCAGCAATTCTCGAAGACGTTGTTCTCGATCGTCACGCGCTTGGCGTTCTTCAACTCGAACAGGTTCTTGACCGACCCGGCATGGGCGGTCCACGCCAGCGGCTTGAAGAAGTGGTTGCCTCGGATCGTGATGTCCGCAGGGACTTGGTTGGTGATCGACGGATCGCCACCCCCGAACATCATGTTCTCGCCGGACGCCTCCAAGTACGAGTTCAGCACGTCAATCGACCCGGCGCCGTTGACTACGACGATGGCTTGTGAATCCCGGCCCGACTCCCAGAACCCGGAGAAATAGCTTTCTCTGACGGTCCCGTTACTCACATTAAACAGCAACCCCCGGTGTCCTCCGACCGCGGGGTCTGCATGGAAGTACGTCGACTGGAACGTGATCCGGTTGGGCATCTGCGAGACAGAGGTCATGTTGCCCCGACCGAGAATGCACAAGTCGCGATCTGGGTTCGAGGGGTTGGGCAGAAACTCGATCCCCGCGAGCCAGAAGCCATTCGCACCGTCCTCACAGTCGAGCGCCGGCAAGAGCGTATCGAGCGCGACCAACTTCGCCATGTACGGCGCTTGGGCCGGCAGAATCCACGGCTTCGTGCTCGGCGTCAGGTTGGCGTCAGGCGTGTCGGCCCGGATAATCACCCACGAGCTCGCCCCAATCGTCCGGTTCGGAAGAATGAAATTGCCGGTATAGGTGCCTGGCGCGATGCGGATCACGCACGGGCCCGTGATCCCGCTGAGCGCGGCGTGCAGCCCAGCGGCCGTGGTCACATAGATCGTCGGCCCTGCCTCGGGTGGACCAATCGCCCCGCCGGGCGGTGACCCAGGATTGCCGTTATCCTGGAACGCGAGCAGCGAGACCGCCCAGCCGTCTGGCGCCGCCCCTCCACTGTGGGTCCAACTGACCTGATAGTCCGTGGCGGGCGTGACGCTGCGCTTCGCAAGGGCGAGTCCCCACCCCGCGTAGTTCTCGACCGTGGTCGCGAAGCTATCCCCAGGCGTGGCGGTGAACAGCGGATCTTCGGCGGGCGACGGCGCGAACGCGGCCAACAGGAGCGCAGGAGCCGTCGTGGTGACGACCGGGGTGGTGAATGGACTGGTGCTGTCAGCCACGCCGCTGTGATCGATCAGCCCGATCGCGGTGCCGGTGATTTCCGTGAGCGCAATCGTGGGATAGGCGCCGGTCTTGGTCGCGGTGACGGTGTGGCCGGCGCCCCCCACGCCGTTGAGCGCCATCCACTCCCAGAGCCACGCGGGCGGACTGCCGGTGGTCGTTTGGGTGCTCCGGATGAACACCCACGTATTGCCGTAGGTATCTGTCAGCGTAGGGGGCGTACTGTCCCCGTCGCCAGTGACGCGCAGGATCAAATTCGCCGTGGCGAGTGTGGCCATCGCCGGCGTGGTGGCGGCGTCCGCCGTGGACCACGGCGCGATCGCCGAGCCCCGTTCGGCCAGCGGCTGCTGGGTCGGGCTCGCGACGAATCGCGACAGCCGCAGCCGGAAGACGGATTGCGCCGCCAGCGACGGCGCCGTCAGGAGGGCGCCGAGCCCTCCGCCTAAGGATAAGACCTGTCGACGCGACATCTTTCGCATCGGGTTAGCTCCCCATCCAACCGAGGCCGGCGTCGCCAGCCCGCGGGCCCGTGTTCGCCGCCGGCGGCCGCGGCCTGGCGCGGTCATTCGACATCAGGTCCTCGCCCACCGCGGCATACCGCAGCATGTCCGCAGGATGAGAGTTGTGGGCCAGCGCCCCATTCGCCAGCGGCCAGAGATGGCCATCAGGGACCGTCAGACACCACACGTCCTGCCTGTCGCTGAGCCGCCGCACGCTGGCGATAATTACGGGCCTTGCACGTGTTCCCGCAGAACTTCTGTTGGTGTCCACGTTTTCGCGTAAGGGCGTGCATCTCTCGTCCGCAAGACAGGCAGGGGCGCACCTCCCGGGCCTGCTTCGTCCACGACTGCGCTCGAATCGCCATCCGGCTATGCCAGAGTCGGCCCACTGGTGACTGATGCCAGAGCGAAGCCTTGGCCCGAGCGTCCGCCGTGAAATGCTCATCGCTGCGGCGGCTACGGTTAAGTTTGGCTGTCGCGCGAGATCGATGCTCAGAAGATGGGACGCACTCCAAATTACTCGCGCTATTGTGTTCAGGGTGCTCATCTCGATGGTGGATGTCGCAGCCCGGAGGTATCGGGCCAAACGCCGCGCGCCACACATCTCGATGGAGCCGCTTGCCGCCCCGCGCGAAATACGGCTCCCCTGGCCAGAGTCGATAGAGTCCGCCATTGAAATACTGAACCAAGGGGTCCAGGCTGACTGGATCACGGTACTCGGCAGGAGGTCGAGCGCGTATCTCCACCCGCTCGCCGTCAAGAACAAATGATCCGGCGTGCATCTCACCGTAAGTCCGTCCACGAACTGCACTTCCACAAGTGGGGCATGCCTCTTCGTGATCCGAGGATCGTGGTATCGCTTCCAGCCACATGGTGTGAGTACTTCTCCTTCCGCCGGCAGTTCGCTGATCG
>JBDSHD010000119.1:0-3386 GCA_039918655.1 Dehalococcoidia bacterium
CCTGTTCGCAGAGTGTCTCGCGAGGGGCCGCGGTGTGAAGCCAGACCTCGCCCGCGCTCGGGAGCTGCTGCAGCGCGCGTGCTCCGAGGACCCCCTGGCGTGTGAACGGGGAGAGGCGCTCAGGACTGCGCCCAACCGAATCCCCTCACGCTTCCTCGATGATCGCCCAAAAGAGTCCGGCGCCGGTGACAATCTTTGGGAAGAGATTGCATCCTGGCTTCCGTTGCCCTGATTCATCATGCCCGCCCCCAAGAAACGCCAGAACAGCTATGCCTGGAGAATCTGGGCGGTCGTCGGCGTCATCGGGCTGGGTGGCATCATCGTCACCCTGCGGCTGATCCAACTACAGATCATCGATCATGGACAGTACGCCGAACAGGCGCGTCAGAATCACGTCAGCCAGGTCGCCGTCTCTGACAGACGCGGCGCTATATTAGACCGCAACGGATACCCGCTCGCCGCAAGCGAAGACTCCTTCAACGTCATGGTGGAACGCGGCGCCTGGGAGAACCCGGCCGAAGCCCTGGGCGCCGCCAACAAATTGAGCGGGATCACCGGCGTGCCGGCGGCCGAGATGGTTAGTATCGTCGATTCCGTGGACGTATTCGAAGTCCCCGTCGCGAAAAGCCTCAACCTCGAACAGGCCAACGCCGTTCGCGAGCTAGACCTCGCGGGCGTGCGGCTGCTGGAGGGTTCAAGCAGAGTCTACCCCGAGGGCAACCTCGCTGCTCATCTTCTCGGCTTTGTCGGTCAGGACGGTGGAGGCCTTACTGGCCTTGAGGCTGACATGAACTCCGAGCTCGGTGGCGCCGCCGGAACGCTCACCTTTGAGCGCGACGGTCTTGGGCGGGAATTGGCCATTGGCGACCGATCAGAGACGCCTGCGCTGCCCGGCTCGGACGTGGTCCTCACGATCGACAGGTACATTCAGCGCTTGGCTGAGCAGGAGATCGACAAGATCATCAAGGAGCGGTCAGCGGCGGGCGGGACCATCATCGTCGTTCAACCAAAGACCGGCGAAGTCCTCGCGATGGCGAGCCGGCCAAATTTCAATCTCTCCCGGCCGGACGCGAGCGACGAATCGAAACAAGCGTTGTTCCGCAATCGGGCAATCACTGACACCTACGAACCCGGATCTGTGTTCAAGCTCTTCACGACCGCCGCTGCGCTAGATCTTGGCCTGGTCACGCCGGACACCACCTGGTACGACTCCGGAGTTGTGAAGGTCGACGGTTGGAGTATCCGCAACTGGAACTTCTCCGCCAACGGTTCTCAAACCGTGCAGCAGTTCCTCTCCAAAAGCCTGAATACCGGCGCTGCGTGGCTGGCGGGCCTCTGTGGCCCCGACCGGTTCTATGATTATGTCCATCGTTTCGGCTTCGGATCGCTAACCAATAGCGGGCTGTCCGGAGAAGCCGAAGGCAAAGTGCGCACGCCCGAGAACGACCCCGAGTGGCGATCAGTCGACGCGGCCACCAATAGCTTTGGACAGGGCATCAGTGTCACGCCCCTGCAGATCGCCATGGGTCTGGCCGCCATCGCTAACGGCGGCACTCTCATGGAACCTCAATTTGTCAGGCAAGTCATTGGTCCATTTGGAACCCAAACGGTGGAACCTCAGCCCGTCCGGCAGGCCATATCTCCGGAGGCCGCGCGCACCCTGCTCGACATGATGGGCGTTGTGGTTGACGGAATGTCCAACTATCTCGATGTTAGTGGCTACCGCGTGGGTGGAAAGTCCGGCACGGCTAACATCACATCGGAAAACGGCGGTTACAAGCCCTCCGCCTACATATCTTCCTTCGCTGGAATCGCACCGCTCGACGATCCTCAACTGGCAATTCTCGTGAAAGTCGATGAGCCGAAGGACGTCCCTTGGGGAACAGTCGTCGCCGCCCCATCCTTTGGACGCATCGTGGAGAAAGCCCTTGCCTATATGAAAGTACCGCCCACCGAGCCTGTGCTCGTCAGGGGTGTGCAGTAGATGGCGTAATGATGAGCCTCAAGCTGGAACTGGCAGACATCTACATCGGGTTGGGGGACCACCTCGTTTCCTCCGACGCCAGACCGGGTGCTCGCTTCAGTCGCGCCATCATCGATTCACGCCAGGCCCAACCGGACGATCTCTTCTTCGCGCTGCACGGTGAACACCACGACGCGCACGACTTCGTACAAGCCGCTTTCGCGGCGAAGGCAGGCGGCGCCGTGGTTTCGCGACCTGTGGACGCCCCGGTAGACAGATCCGTATTCCACGTCCGAGATGCGCTCACGGCACTCCAACGATTGGCGTCATACTGGCGTTCACGCCACAACGTGCGCTTGGTCGGCGTCACCGGCAGCGTCGGCAAGACGACCGCAAAGGAGATCATCGCTTCTCTCCTCTCTCATCGATATCAAACACTGAAATCCACGGCCAATTTCAATACAGAGATCGGTGTCCCTCTGACCTTGCTTGGGCTCAAACCTGAGCACGAAAGAGCGGTGCTGGAGCTGGCGATGTATCAACCGGGCGACATCCGGCTACTGTGTGAAATATCCCGTCCCCAGATCGGCGTCGTCCTCAACGTCCACCCCGTCCACATGGAACGGGCGGGCTCGATCGGCAGAATAGCCGCGGCCAAGGCGGAACTCGTGGAGTCCCTGCCAACCGATGGTCTCGCGGTGCTGAACGCCGACGATCCTCGAGTGGCGTCGATGGTTCGCAGAACTAACTGTCGAACAGTCACGTTCGGTCTTTCCGAACAGGCCGATGTGCGAGCCGAGGGAATCACAAGCCGTGGCCTGGATGGATTCTCGTTCACGCTAAAGTTGCGGGGCGGCTCGTCGTCAGCCATCGACTGCCGGCTTCCCGGAAGCCACCACGTCTACGCTGTACTTGCCGCCGCCGCCGTCGCTTTGAACGAAGGGATGACCCTCGATGAGATCGCAGTAGCCCTGCGGTCCGCCCGGATGGACTTGCGCCTCACCCCTCGCCGCGGCCGAAACGGGTCCACTCTAATTGATGACTCGTACAATGCCAGTCCCGCTTCGATGACTGCGGCCCTCGACCTCCTGTCCGAAACCGGCGGCCGGCGAATCGCTGTCCTCGGTCACATGCGCGAGCTGGGCGCCGCAGAGTCCGAAGGACACGTCGCGGTCGGCAGGCACAGCGTTCGCACCTCAGACATCCTCGTCGTCGTTGGGGAGGACGCACGCCTCATCGCAGACAGTGCTTCCGCCGCCGGCCACTCGGATGTGCGTCGATTCGACTCATCCGAAGACGCATCCGCTAACCTCCGGGATAACCTGAAGGCCGGCGACCACGTCTTGATCAAGGCATCGCGCGCCGTCGGGCTGGAAGCGTTGGTTGAGGCGCTTGAGGAAGCATGATTACCGACGCGCTCGTC
>JBDSHD010000120.1:0-2846 GCA_039918655.1 Dehalococcoidia bacterium
ACAGGCAGCCCAACGGCGACGCCAAGGGTGCCCCAATTCGCCGGACCGCTGCCTGTGATCGACGCGGCCCAGCCCCACACGGCGGTACTGCAGACCAACAAGGGCGAGATCCGAATCCAGCTCGCCACTGACGCGCCCGAGGCCGTCAACAGCTTCGCCTTCCTCGCTGCGAAGAACTACTATGACGGCACCGCGCTCTACTACCTGAACACCGGCTACATCGCGCAGGGCGGCGATGCGAACTGCTCGCCGGACTCAGACCAAATCTGCACCGGATTCGGTGATCCGGGCTACAACCTCCCCCTTGAGGCCACCTCTACCGTTCACGAAAAATGGACCGTGGCGGCGCCCGCCATCACCCAGCCTGACCGCGTCCACGGCAGCCAGTTCCGCATCTATTTCGAGCCTGATACCCGTGTCGACGGCAAGGAAACGATCTTCGGGAAAGTGCTGACGGGTACGGAGATCCTGGCGGCGCTCCCGAACCTGGAGATATGCTCCGCGCTCAACCAGCCCACGGACACCTGCGTGGACTCCTACGACACGGCTCTCATTATCGAAAACATCACCATCGAGTAGGAGACACTCGGCCCATCCCTTGGACGTAGCCGAGGCTAGAAAGCCTCGGCGAGGCGTGCCAATCCACCTCCGCTCAGCCTGAGGCTCTCGAAGGATCGTCATTCCCGCGCAGGCGGGAATCCATAGCCGGTCGGTCCTCGCCGCCATCCTGCAAGACCAACTACGACCGCGTCATCCGTGGGCAGCGGCATCTTATCGACACCATCGAATACATACACGCGAACCCGGTCAAGGCAGGGATGGTTGGACGGCCATCCGATTACCCGTTCTCTTCAGCGGCGACCCTCGCTTTCGAATGAAACAGCCGAGGCTGGAAAGCCTCGGCTACAAGGGGATGTGAGTCCCCAATTGGGGGGTTCGTTCGCCTACTGAGGCTTGCTCGCCTCGTCCGATGTTGAGCTGGCCGCGGCCACTTCGGTCTTCTCCGCCTCATCCTTGGTCTCGTCCTTGACCTCCTTGCGGAATTCCTTGATGCCGCGTCCAAGACCCTTACCAATGTCTCCAATCCTCGTCGCGCCAAACAGCACAACCACGATCGCCAGGATGATCAACAGTTCCGGAGGTCCGAGTCCAAACATATCTATATCTCCTCAATCCACAGGATAGCACCGGTAAGAGGTGCCCACAACTTGCCTAGGTGTCCTCGTCAGGCGCCGCTAAGCTCTCCACGAAGAACATCAGGAACATGAACACCACCGTCAGCGCGAGGCACGCCAGCGTCAGCGGCCAGGCGCCTGCCACCAGCAAGAAGATTCCCGCCGCCGCAGAGAAACTCATCGAAGTCACGATCACAATCCGCAGAAAAACAATGCCCAGAGGCACCTGGCGGATGAGATTCAGACCCAACTCCATGTCCTCTGGTTCCTCAACCACGTCTTTACTATCGAGGTCTTCAGTCATCCCAGTCATGCTATCCCCACGTTCGGGAACACGCTACCCGTTCCTTAACCTCCCGCTGGCGAGAAACCGGCGAGGCGTGTCCCAGACAATAGGGCCATGAAGACATTAGTGATAGCCGCCATCGTTGTCGGAGCCCTCGCTTTCGTAGGTACCGGCAACAAAGCCAACGCTGGAAGCACGGACTCCGCCTGGGAGAACCGGGTCGCTCAAGTCGACGGGTACCTGAACGAGGGTCTCACGAGCAGTACCCACGAGAAGATCGCCGGATCGGCGCGTGACGGCGCCGACGTGGTGGTCGGCTTCGGGGACCGCCTCAACTCCTTCGTCCCGTAGCAACTCGTCCGAGTCGCCCTGACCAGCGCCCGAAATCGAGCCGCTGGGTCCGTTGTTTCCGCCCACACCCGGATGTAAGCTTATCGGCGATGAAGGCACTGCTGGCAATCGCTCTGGCCCTCGTACTCGCGCTCACTGTCGCTTGCGGTGATGACGACGACGATAGCGACACTCCCGGCCCTACGTCCCCCGCCGTGACTTCTCCTGCCGCCTCCGTCAGCGTGACCCCGGAGCCGTCCTCGTGCCCGGCCCCGTCAACAGCGCCGAGCGCTTCACCGGAGCCCACGCCGGTCTTCCAGGGCAGCCGGGATCCGGTTGAGGAAGAAGGGCCCGCAGTCCCACCGGTCGCCGTTCTCTACGACGTCCGAACTGCCTGCCACGAATCCTATGACCGCATCGTCTTCGACTTCCGCGACAACGCGCCTGGCTATCGCATCGAGTACGTCGAACCGCCAATCTCGCAAGACGGTTCCGGCGAGCCGCTCGACATCGCCGGGGAAGCGTTCCTCTATGTCCGCTTCTACGTCGCCCAGGCCTACGACGAAGACGGCAACTCCACCTACACGGGACCGCGTGAAATCACACCCGATCTCGAAGCGATATCTGAGATGGAGATGGCCGGAGACTACGAAGGCTACGTGACCTGGGGCATCGGCCTCCCCGAAGAACTGGACTTCCGCGTCACAGCGCTGGAAGACCCCTACCGCGTCGTCATCGACATCGCGCACCCGTAGGGGAGAAGCCCGCTACGTAGCTGCAGGTCTTCAGACCTGCCCGGTGGGACTCACGATTCGTATAATGCTTCCGAAGTGAGCAGACTTGAGCTAGATAGTCTCGACGGAACCGATTTCGAGGAGTTCTGCTTTGAGCTCCTGCACGAACTCGGCTTCGTTAATGTCGATTGGCGCAAGGGAACCGGCCTCGATTCAAGCCCGGCAGATGGTGGTCGGGACATTGTCGCTCAGTGGGAACGCACGGACGTTGATGGAAGCCAGCACCTGGAAACTTGGTTCGTCGAGTGTAAGCATCAGAAG
>JBDSHD010000121.1:0-4725 GCA_039918655.1 Dehalococcoidia bacterium
CGGGCAATGTCTTGCTGGGATACAAAGTTGAGAACGGAGAGATCGTTGGCCGCGTCAAGAACACTATCGTCGCCGGAAACGTCCACGAGGCGCTGTCGCGGGTCGCTGCGATCGGTAGCGAAACTCGCTGGATAAGCGGCTCGGTTCAGACACCACCCTTGATGATCGATGGCCTGGCGGTCTCGGCGGGTGGATCTTGAACGTGGAGCTTGAAGAGTACCTTGCGCAACTTCGAGACTCAGCCGAGCCGCTGAAAGCAGCGGATCTAGTTCAGCTATCGTCTCTTTCCTTTGGTGATTCGGCCGTCGTACGCTCCCATTGGCACCACATCGCTAATGAACGGCGCCGTCGAATCTTGTCACACCTGTCGCAACTGGGCGAAGACAATGTCGAGTACGACTTCGACTCTGTTTATCTCCTTGGCCTGGATGACAGCGACGATACTGTGAGGCTCGACTCCCTCAGGGGCCTCTGGGAAAACGAGTCTCCGGCGCTTGAGAGTCGCCTGATCACGCTCGCGGAAACGGATCCGAGCGCCACCGTTCGAGCTGAGGCATCGCTCGCGCTCGGGCGCTTCGTGCTCAGTGCGGCCTATGGACGTCTGGGCGAGCGCCGAACCACAAGAGTCGAAGACGCCCTCCGAAAGGTGTTTGAAAAGAAGAATGAAATTGAGGAGGTGCGCGCACGGGCGCTTGAGGCTATGGGACCGCTTGATCTGCCCTGGGTCAGGCAGGCAATCAGCCAAGCGTATGAAAGTGGGAACCTCCGTTTGAAGGCTAGTGCCGTGCACGCGATGGGCCGGAGTTGTGAACCAAGGTGGTTGCCATTCTTATACGGGGAACTCATCAGCGATGAAGCCGAACTTCGCTACGAAGCGGCGACAGCGTGCGGCGCCTTTGGGGACGAGGAGGCCATCCCGAACCTTGTACGGCTGATCATGGACGAAGACGATGAAGTGCAAGCGGCAGCCGTAGCCGCACTCGGCGAGATCGGTGGACAAAGGGCGAAGGATGCATTGATGATCCTGTTGGACAGCGAGTTGTCCGCAACGCGAGAAGCCGCCGCCGCCGCTCTCGCGGCGGTCGATTTCGAAGAAGATCCCCTTGCCGTGAAATACCGTGGCTAGAGAACGACCGGCACGAAACCAGACCGGCCGGGTGGAGAGGGCCGTGTCTGCGGGCGGCGTCGTCCACCGAAAGTCAGCCAACGGCCTGGAGATCGTCATCTGTGGCCGGACATCCGATGGCGTCTGGGGACTGCCGAAGGGGACGCCGGATGAAGGTGAATCGCTCGAGGAAACGGCGTTGCGTGAGGTGTCAGAAGAGACAGGTCTTGCTGTCCGGATCACCGGCAAGGTTGGCGTTGTAGAGTACTGGTTCTCCGCAGATGGCGTGCGGTATCACAAGTGGGTGCATCATTACCTGATGGAAGCGATTTGGGGTGACACCAGCCAGCACGATGAGGAGTATGATAGGGTCGAATGGCGTGCGGTGGATGAAGCGATGAAAACGCTTACTTTCAGGAATGACAGGAACATCGTGGCCAAAGCACGGAAGATGGTAGAGCAGTCGTGAGGATGTCAATCCGATTCGATGACGTCGTGGCCCGCGGCAGCAAGACGGTCGTCCGCCGGAAACGCGTGAGTGACGCCGCGAACGAGTACCGCTGGCGATCAGACGAGCAGCTTGCCGAGTTCGATGCCTCCCGTCCGGTGCTTGCGCCGTTCGCGAACTATGAGCGCAACTGGGCGTTCGATTTCCGGTACACCGATATGCCCTGGCGGTCTTTCGCTATCGATGACGCCGCCGGCTGCCATATCGGAAATGTCATGTACTACAACTACGACGAGACGCGCGGCGACGCCGAAATCGGCATCAGCATCGGTGAGCGCGGGTACTGGGAACAGGGGTATGGGTCAGACGCGCTTTCAGCATTAGTCCGCACGCTCCTGGAGCATGGCGACTTCAACCGCCTTTACCTGCATACTCTCGACTGGAACGTTAGAGCACGCCGGTCGTTCCAGAGAGCGGGGTTCGTTGAGTCCGGGGTCTCATGGCGAGATGGCCGGACCTTCATCCTCATGGAACTTCGCCGCGACCAAGTGGCCTCGCTGCGGATCCCCGCCGAAGCAATCGCAGTCTAACGCTTAGTTCGCAGACACTTTCCGCCCCGGGATATCGAGGTCGGCCGGCGGTGGCGCCGGGTTCATGATCCCGTGCATCAACTGGTTGGGCACCACCCCGATTAGCTCTTCGAGCGTCCATTTCCCGCCCTTGTCGATCGTGTGGATGGCGTCCTCCTCGTGAGCGAGCGAGATCGAGCCGCCCGCGACGTGGAAGATCTTGCCGTTGACGTTCCAGGCGTCGTCTGAGCAGAGCCAGACGGTCATCGGCGCGACGTGCTCGGGGGTGGGCGGCACGCTCCGTGACATTGTTGTCTGCTGTTGCTGCTGGGTCGCGGCGCGAAGCTGGCGGGCAGCGTCCGGTACGGTAGCGGTCATTCTTGTTTGCGCGCCGGGGGCGATGGCGTTGCAGGTTACGCCGTAGCGGCCGAGGTCGCGGGCAATCACGCGTGTGAGGCCAGCGATCGCTGCCTTTGCGCCGCCGTAGTTTGCCTGACCGGAGATGCCGCGCAAGCCGGAGATCGAACTGAAATTGACGATGCGACCGAAACGCTGCTGCCGCATCAGGATCGAGGCGGGCTTGATCGTGTTGAAGTGGCCTTTGAGATGGACGTCGGTGACTGCCCGCCACTCTTCGTGCGACATGTTGAAGATCATTCTGTCGCGGAGGATGCCGGCGACGTTGATGAGGATGTCGAGCCGTCCGAAGGCGTCCACGCACTGGGTGATCATCCCTTCGCCGCCTGATGACGTTGCGACGCTGTCGTAGTTCGCGATGGCAGACCCGCCTGCCGCCTTGATCTCGTTTACGACCTGGTCCGCGGGCGCGGCGTCGTTGCCGGTGCCGTCAACGCTGACGCCGGGGTCGTTGACGACGACGTTCGCGCCCTCTTCGGCGAGGAGCATGGCGACTGCGCGCCCGATTCCGCGGCCTGAGCCGGTGACGACTGCGCTTCGTCCTTCGAGTTTGTTCGCCATCAGCCTGCCACTTCCATAACCCGCCCCGGGACTTCGAGTTCGGCGGCCGGGGGCATTGGGTTCTCGGTGCCTTCCAGCATCGAGGGAACGCGGTCGGACAACTCGTCGAGGGTCCACATGCCCGGCTTGAAGATTGTGCGCCAGGGGAGGGGGTGGTTGAGCACTGAGACGATACCGCCGTAGACGTGGAAGACCTGGCCGTTGATGTTCCAGGCGTTGTCGGTGGCGAGGTAGGTGGTCATCGGGGCGACCAAGTCCGGATCCAGGGACGCCAGCCGGTCCTCTGTTGATCCCTCGTCGCCCTGGTTGGGGCGCGCATCCGGGATCGTAGCCGTGAGGCGTGTCCAGGCGCGGGGTGCGATCGCGTTGCAGGTGATGCCGTAGCGGCCGAGATCGCGGGCCACCACGCGGGTGATGCCGGCGATGCCGGACTTGGCCGCGCCGTAGTTCGCCTGTCCGGCGTTGCCCCAGAGGCCGGATTCGGAGCTGAAGTTGATGATGCGGCCGTAGCGCTGCTGACGCATGAGCACGGACGCGGGCTTGATCGTGTTGAAGTGGCCGTCGAGGTGCACGGCGATGACCTCGTCCCACTCCTGCTCGCTCATGTTGAAGATCATCCGGTCGCGGAGGATGCCGGCGTTGTTGACGAGGATGTCGATCCGGCCGTAGGTGTCGAGAGCGGTCTTGACGATGTTCTCGCCACCATCTTCGGTCGCCACCGAGTCGAAGTTCGGCGTGGCCGTGCCGCCTGCCGCCTTGATCTCCTCCACCACCTGCGCCGCCGGGCCGTCGTCGTGGCCCGCGCCGTCCGGTCCGACGCCGGGGTCATTGACCACGACTCGCGCGCCTTCCGCGGCCATCATCAGGGCGATGCCATGGCCGATGCCGCGACCGGCGCCCGTGATTACCGCCACCTTGTTTTCGAGATTACCCGGCATGAGGAGCGCCAGAAGAGTGAAGAGTGAAGAGTGAAAGAGATTTGGTGCGATCGTGGTGTTTTTCCCGCCCCAGATCCTGCGGGAAGGGCTTCGCGCCGCTTGCGGAGGGATGTGCTCCGCAGGATGACAGAGGACGGAAGAGTGAAGAGTGAAGAGTGAAAGGGTGGGTTCCGATGCATCGCCATCGTCACCCTCCCTTTGAGGGCAGTTCCACCGTGGCGGCGCCGGGGGTCGTCTTCGTGCCTTCGGGATCCTCGGTCCAGACCTCGAGGTCGACGAGGTTGCGGCTGCCGTAGGTGCGCTTGCTGGTGACGACTCCGCGCGAGGTGACGTCCTTGTCGATCATGTCCATGCCGCGGTAGGCGCATTCGACTCGCACGACGCGGCCCCTGGCGCCAGTCCATTCGTCCAGCATGCGGCCGAGGAGGGCGTGCTTGAGGGCGCCGTGGGTGATGCGCTCCTTGAGGCCGGTGTTCTGGGCGAAGTCCTTGTCGTAGTGGATCTGGTAATAGTCGCCGGAGCCGGCGGCCCAGTAGACGAGCTGCTGGGAGGTGCAGTTGAGGATGACTTTCGGGATCTCCTGGCCTTCGGTCACGTCTTCAAAGTATGTCTGTGCCATTTTGGTGTCTCCCGGGGCAGGTCACTATGACCTGCAGCTACATTAGTACCTTATCGCGGTACCGCGCG
>JBDSHD010000122.1:0-3186 GCA_039918655.1 Dehalococcoidia bacterium
TTTAGGGCCTCGGCCAGTTGCGGCTGAGAAACCACCTGCGCAGGCGCGGATGTGGCGACGCCGTCGTGATAGGCGCCCTGAATGATTGTGAACATGACCGCGATGCCCATCGTCCCTCCAACAGACCTGAGGAACTGCATCGCCGACGTAGAACTGCCCATCACTCTGTACGGAACGGCGTTTTGGACCGCCAGCATAAAGAGTGGGATCGACGTGCCCAACCCAATACCAAAGATGACCATCGCCATCGTCACATCACGGCTAGTAGACTCGACGTCCAGCCGGGACAGCACCAGCATCCCTGCAACCATGATAACCAGGCCAACGATTCCCAGTATCTTGTATCGCCCCAGGCGCGACATGATCTGGCCGGATATCGCGCTCGAGACGGCCATCGCGATCATCATCGGCATCGTCACGAGACCGGAGTTCGTCGCGGAGGATCCGATCACGCCCTGCACGAAGAGGGGAATGTAGAACAGGCCGCCCATCATCGCGAATCCCGTTATCAGGGTCACAACTGCCGAGACGCTGAAGACCCGCATTTTGAAGAGGGACACCTGCAGGATCGGTTCCTCGACTCGCAGCTCCCACCACGTGAAGACCGCCAATGCCATTCCGGACCAGGTCAGAGATCCGATGATCTCGGGTGATACCCAGGCGTAACGGTTTCCCGCCCATGAGAATGCCAGCAAGAGGGGCACAACAAAGGCGCACAGTAGCGCCGCTCCCAAATAGTCGACCTTCGCCCGGCCGTCCGGCCGGATATACGGCATACCAAAGAACAGGACTGTAAGGGCCAAAGCTCCCAGCGGGATGTTGATGTAGAACACCCATCGCCAGCTCACGTTATCGGTCAACGTGCCCCCGATCAGCGGACCGATGACGCTGGCAGCAGCGAAGACGCCGGACATCAGTCCCATCCACCGCCCCCGCTCTGCCGGCGCGAACACGTCTCCAACGATTGCGAACGCGATACCCATGATCATGCCGGCGCCAAATCCCTGCACGATACGAAAGGCGATCAATTGCTCAACGCTTTGCGAGAGTCCGCACAGCGCGGAACCGATGAGTAAGACGACTATCCCGGCCATATAGAACGGCTTGCGCCCGTAGAGGTCGGATAGTTTACCGACGATCGGCACAGTCGTGGTTGACGCCAGCATGAAAGCAATACCCACCCACGAGAACAGCCCAAACCCCCCCAGGTCAGCAATAACGCGCGGCATCGATGTCGCTATAACCGTCTGGTCCATCGCTGCCGTGAACAGGCCCAGCATAGTCCCGGCCATCACTATGATCCTTGTGCGGTTATCGAGGTCGGCGATTGGGCGCATCGCGGAGGTCGCCACTATTTCGCTCCCGGCGTTGTATCTTCGCGGTCCACTGCGTCGTACGCCTCGGTCAAATCTCTCAGCCCGAACATGACGCGCTCAAGTGCGGGCCTATCCAGCTTCTCGAATACCTGGTCCAGTCGCATGCGGAATCTGCTCTCCATCTCACCGACCAACGATCTCCCGGAATCGCTCAGTTCGTGCACGACTCGGCGGCGGTCTTCCACGTCCGGGATACGCTCGATCAGCCCGTGGCGGGCCAACCGGTCCATGATCCGCGTCAGTGTCGACGGCGTGACATCGAGTCGTTCCGCCAGGGCGCCGGCGGCGAGTCCTGGTTCGGCCCGCAAGATGAACATGACGCGCAGCTGCGTGACGGAAAGGCCTAGGGCAGCCCATTCCTCAAGCCTGCCGGGGTCGGAACGAGCTATCAGGCGGCCGAAGAGGTGGAACACCTCTTCCTTAAGTTCTATGTCCCGATCTGCAATAGTTGTCATGAAGGCAATTTTTCAGTCAGCGCCAAGTATAGCACGTCCGGTGATACCATCGCTTTCGTGACGTCTGAATTCGAATCGTCCACCGAGAACACCGCGCTAAAGAACGTCATCATCGCCGAGATACAGGGGCAGGGCGCAATACCATTTCGTGATTTCATGGACCTGGCCCTCTACCATCCTCTTCACGGCTACTACATGAGCGAACGGGAAAAGATGGGCCGGGACGGCGACTACCTGACCAGCCCCGAAGTAAGCCCGCTCTTTGGCGCCATGATCGGTCGCCAATTGCGCGAGATGTGGCAGTCGATGGATAACACAAATCAGTTCACCATCGTCGAGTGCGGCGCCGGTAACGGGACGCTGGCCCGCGACATCCTCGCCTGGGCCCAACGGGCGGCGCCCGATCTCTACTCCGCCATCTCCTACCGGATCATCGAGGTCAGCGAGCCGCTCCGCCGCCGCCAGCGCGCTCGTCTCGAAGCAGATGCCCTCGATACCAAGGCGGTATGGAGCGCGAATCTCCCGGATGACATCGCGGGCTGCATCCTCTCCAACGAACTACTGGACGCCATGCCCGTTCATCGCGTCACCACGGCGGCCGGCCGTCTCCGCGAAGTCTTCGTCGGTTGGGACGGCTCCGGATTCAAAGAGCACCTCCATGACCCATCGCCCGGCATCGCCGAATACTTCGGCCGGCTCGGCCTCCAGCCTGCCGAAGGCTGCTTCGCTGAGGTGAACCTGGCCGCAGTCGAATGGGCTCAAGATGCCGGGAAGTCCCTGAGACGCGGATTCGTCGTGACCTTCGATTACGGCTACGAGGCGCGAGAGCTCTACGCACCCTGGAGAAAAGATGGCACCCTGCTGGGCTTCTACCGCCACAACCCAACGGACGACCCCTATGCCCGTATCGGACGCCAGGATCTCACGTCACACGTCGATTTCACCTCGGTCAAACGAGCCGGAGAAGCCGCCGGGCTGACAACAGTCGGCCTCGTCACCCAGTCCGAGTTCCTGGCCAGTCTCGGTATTCACGAAGCGCTCCAGGATCCGATTGGCGCCGATCTCGAAGAGCACTTCGCCCGAAGGCGCGCAATCACGGAGTTGATGGATCCAGCGGGCCTGGGCCGAATCAAGGTACTCCTGCAGTCGAAGGGAGTCAGCGGTGTAACGCTATCCGGCCTACGCGGAGTTGATAGTTAGCGTGTGCTGCCCGGGTTCAGCTGTTGCAGGGCCCATTTCGCGGACTCGAGGGCGCGGTCGGCCGGAATCAACGGTATGACCTCCCATTCCAGGTAGCCGGACAGCGGCAGACGGTTGAGCACGTCAAACAGCTCGTCATTGGACTCAACGTCGAC
>JBDSHD010000123.1:0-5864 GCA_039918655.1 Dehalococcoidia bacterium
CCTCGATCTTGATGACATCGGCGCCCCAGTCGGCGAGCATGGCGGTGGTCATAGGGCCCTGCTGCCAGATGGTGATGTCGAGGACGCGGATTCCGCTGAGAGCAGTCATGGGTCAGAAGCCTACCGAGGGAATCCAGACGCCGTCCGGTTCCTGGTAAGGACCAATCGTCATGAGGTTCATGATTTTCGAAAGACGGTGGCCATCGGCAAGGGCACGGCGGAAGAGATTACCCTCGGTGAGGGGGCAGATGGTGACGGTTGGGTCTGGGGTCAGGCGACCGGCCTCCCGCATCAGAGCGAGCATGTCGTCTTCGGTTTCGGCGACTCCATGGCCAATAAGGCCGGGGCAGAGGTAGCCCCGGAGTGAGCCACCGCGAAATATGCCGAGTGTTGGTGACCCGGTCCTGGCCCGGTGGGCGAGTTCGTTACGGCGGGAGATGTGGTAGATGGTGCGGCAGAGATCGTCGGCGGCGCCGGCTTCGTCCGGTGTGAGGATGCGTATGCGGTCGTCGGGCGTTGTACCGGGGTTGAGTTGAAGTAGGCCGATCGGCGCCCGGGTGTCGAAGCCAAGCGAGGCGTACAGGGACATGGAGACCATGTTGAAGGCGTCCTGGACGAGGCGCAACATTTCGAAGCCTGACTCGGCGGAGTACCGGAGTACGTCTTCCATGACACGGCGGCCGAGCCCCAGGCCCTGGAGGGAAGGATCGACGCTGACGGGCCCGATTCCGGCGGCCTCGTCGGAGCGAAAGGCGAAGTTGGAACCGGCGAGTTCGCCGTCAACGATTGCGGCGATGCCGTAAACAGTTTCATCGCGGATCATGCCGCCGACGATTCCCTGCGCCATCTCGATTGTCGTGAAGTCGCTCTTGAAACCGTGCGATTCGGAGACGTCCTTGAACGCTTCGAAGCAGATGCGACCCAGTTCGGCCGTGTCTTCTGGTGTGGGGCGTCTGAGCTCGATTTTGGGCATTATTCGTTGTCTCCTGGTGATCGGAGTTGATTGACGATGAGGGGCAGAGACTCGCCGGCGGGGGCGCGGACGACGATGTCCGACATCTCCGTGAGCGGGGTTTCGTTGGGGTTGATCTCGATGAGGATGCCGCCTGCGCGCTTAACGTCGATCGGGAAGCCAGCGGCAGGGTAGACGACGGCGCTGGTGCCGATGAGGAGCATACAGTCGCAATGGCGTGATTGTTCGATGCAGGCGTCGAGGGCGTCAGGGGGGATGGGCTCGCCAAACATGACGGTGTCGCCCTTCACGACACCGCCGCAAACGGGACAGTGGGGCGGGAGTTCGTCGATCGGGAACTCGTCGAGGGGCCAGCGGGCGCCACACTGGACGCAGCGGAGGAGGGTGCGGTTCCCGTGGATCTCGGTGATGTTCTGGTTGCCCGCGAGCTGGTGCAGGTTATCGATATTCTGGGTGATGATGTGCTTTAGCCAGCCACCCGCTTCCATGTTGCTGAGAGCGAGGTGGCCGGGGTTCGGGATGGCACTATTAAGGGCGTCGATGAACTCCCCGAGCTGGCCCTGGCGCTCGATGCGCATCTCCCACCATGTTTTAGGGTCGGCGGCGAAGCGCTCGTAGTCACGGAGGTCGGGCTCGCCGTGCTTGGTCCAGAGGCCGTCGGGGCCGCGAAATGTGGGGATGCCGCTTTCCGCCGAGAGCCCAGCGCCGACGAGCGCGACGACGTGCCGGGAACCGGCGATGGCCTTCGCCGCTCGGTAGACCGAGGTGGTCAAGCGCTGTTGGGTCATGGGGGCAATTATAGGGCGCGTTATGATGTGGTCGACATGGCGAAGAGAAATATCGCCCTCACGATAGCCGGATCCGATCCGAGCGGGGGCGCCGGGATACAGGCTGACCTGAAGACGTTCGGCGCGCTGGGCGTTTACGGGATGGCGGCCATAACCGCGCTGACGGCTCAAAACACGCTGAAGGTGGCCGGGGTTCACGAAGTGCCCGCGGAGTTCGTCGCCTTACAAATCGACACGATCTTCGCTGATCTCAGGCCGGATGCGGTGAAGACCGGGATGCTGGCGAACGCTGAGATCATCCGTGTCGTGGCAGCGAAGGCGTGGGAGCACTCGTTCCGGAACCTGGTGGTCGATCCGGTGATGGTGGCGAAGAGCGGGAACCGCCTACTGCGGGAAGATGCGATCCAGGCGCTGCGGGAGGAGTTGATACCACACTCATTTGTGTTAACACCTAACGTGCCGGAAGCTGAAGACATTCTGGGATCGTCGATCACGGACGCCGCGGGGATGCGAGAGGCGGCGCGCGAATTGCACTCCCTGGGGGCGGCTAATGTGGTGATGAAGGGCGGCCATTTGGAGGGCGACGAGGTTGTGGATGTGCTCTTCGACGGTAGTGAGTTCCACGAGTTCAAGGGCGCGCGGATCGATACGACGAGCACGCACGGGACCGGGTGCACGTTCGCCTCGGCGATCGCCGCCTACCTTGCGCGAGGGGAGAGGGTCGAGAACGCGGTGGGAAAGGCGAAGGGGTATGTCACGGAGGCGCTGCGGCACGCGTATCCGGTTGGCCACGGACACGGCCCTGTTCACCACTTCTGGAATTTGTGGGAAGCGCCGTGAGGAGGCAGACTCGCCCGTCGAGTTCACGGCTGACGTAATCTAGCCGTCGTAACGCAACTGGTCGCGGATCTCAGCGATAAGGTCGATCTGGCCGCCGAGTTGTATTGAGGCGACGAGCAGGGCAACGCTGACGAGTATGAAAAGCAAAACCTTGTCCGCTTAGCGTTCTGTTCACTTGCCCCTCCCAGGACAACTTCAACGTATGGCGCGTCGAATAACAGATCAACGATTTGTTGGGTGGTGTTGGGTCTACGTTTGGTGAATATTGAACCTGAGCGCTATACTGTGCGGCGCCATGGACGAGCAATTGTTGGCAGAGATGCTTAGCCGAGACCGCGAGGAGTGGGCAAGACTCGTGGAGCTATTGGACTCACATCCGGGCGGACCGGTACATGACCCTGAGAGTCCTGATTGGGAAGCCCGGCACGTGTACGCCCACCTCGCGCGCTGGCTGGACCACTCGATGGACGACTTTGAAGCTGTCCTGGCCCGGCGCCTCCGGCCGGCGCCACCGGAAGGCGATGACAACACCGTCAACGCCCGATGGAAGGACGAGGACGATATGATCTCATTGACAGTTGCCTGCGACTGGGCATCGGCGGCTTACGAGCGTCGGCTGCGGCTGATCGAGTCGGTCCATCCGGATGCATGGATGCCGCTGCTGGATGCGATTGCGGGTGCGGACGGCTACCAGCACTACGCGGGCCACCGGCGAGGTATCGAGAATGCGCAGTCCTGGCAGGAAGGAAGTGTCCCTTGATAATCGACGCCTGGATGCAGCACCCGACCCTCCGCCACATGCAACACGAGATGTTCGAGTCTCTGCGCCGCTGGACGAAGATGGAGGTTCCGACGCAGGAGTTGCCGTTGGAGATGACGATCGCGGCGATGGACGCAGCCGGGGTCGACATCGGGCTCGTTACCGCCTGGTACGCGCCGGAAGGAGATCTGATCAGCAACGACGACGTGCATGGCTTTGTCCAACGCTACCCCGACCGCCTCGTGGGTATCGCATCAGGGAACATCGCGCGGCCAATGGAAGCAGTCAAGGAGATCCGGCGATGCGTTCGCGACCTCGGCTTCAAAGGCGTCCGGATCATCCCGTGGCTCTGGAACCTGCCACCCGATGACCGGCGCTATTACCCCATTTACGCCGAGTGTGTTGAGTTGGGAGTGCCGTTCTGCCTACAGACAGGGCACACCGGGCCATTGCGGCCGTCCGAGCCGGGGAGGCCGATCCCTTACCTAGACAACGTGGCGCTGGAGTTCCCCGAACTGAAGATTGTCGCCGGCCACATCGGTTACCCCTGGACGGCCGAAATGATCTCGCTGGCCCGGAAGTACGAGAACGTCTACATCGACACCTCGGCCTATACGGCACAGCGCTATCCGGCGGAGCTGGTGGAATACATGAAAGGCAGCGGCCGCAAGAAGGTGATGTTCGGGACGAACTACCCGATGATCATGCCCGCGCGGTGCCTGGAGGGCCTGGACGGCCTGGGCCTGGATAACGAGGCGAAGGATATGTTCTTGTACAACAACGCAGCGCGGGTCTTTGACATCGGCGAGGAGTGATCAGGTCCGGCCGGTGTGTCCTGTGATAGACTGACGGCGTAAACAGCGGGAGCTCGGCGACCCCGGGCTGAGAGGGTGGCAGGACCGGCCATCGACCGACGAACCTGATCTGGGTAATGCCAGCGGAGGAACGATTATGAACAGACCTCGTTGCGCCACCAGCCACACTGGTGGCGTTCTCATTTTCGAGCCCGCTCGATGAGCGACCTACTCCACTCCCTTGAAGTGCGTGTTCCGGAGGACTGGGGCATCCACCCGGTACCGCCGGAGAAGCGCTCGTTACGCTCGTTCGACTTCGCCATCCTGTGGGGCGATCTTGCTGTGAGCCTGTTAGTGATGGTCGCGGGCACGATTCTTGTGCCTGGCCTCAGTACGCAGCAGGCGCTGGCGGTCGTTGTCCTTGGCACGCTTTTCGGTACTGGGATGCTGTCGCTGGTGGGTGTCGCGGGCAGCCGGTTGGGTGTGCCGACGATGGTCGCGTTGCGGGCGCCGTTTGGTCTGCGCGGGTCGTATGTGACTACGGGCTTCAACATCGTGCAGCTAGTGGGCTGGGCCGCACTTGAGATCATTATCATGGCTCAGGCGGCGAAGGTGCTGAGCAACGAATACCTGGGGTTTTCCGGGTACTATTTCTGGCTGCTGGTATTCGGGGCGGTAACGACGTTGATGGCGATGGGCGGGCCGATCCTGGTGGTCAGGGAGTACCTGCAGAAGTTTGCGGTCTGGATTGTCGTCGCGGCAACGGCGTGGCTGACATTCCATCTGTTTGACGCGTATGACATGAGTGCGATCTGGAACCGTGGGGGTGAGGGCGGTTTCCCCAACTTCTGGCAGGGGATCGACATCGTGGTGGCGCTGCCGGTGTCGTGGCTGCCGCTGGTCTGCGATTTTAGCCGGTTCGGGAAAAAGGCGGCGCCCGCGGCGATCGGCACGTACATTGGGTACGCGATCGCCAACATCTGGTTCTTCGCGCTGGGGGTGTTGTACGTGCAGGCCTTGCAGACCGGCACTGTGGGCTTCATCGACGCGCTGGTGCTGATGCTGATACCGCTGGCGCTGGGCTGGCTGGCGCTGATCGTGCTGCTGGTGGGCGAGGGCGATGAGGCGTTCGCTAACATCTATTCGACGGCGGTGTCGCTGCAGAACATGGCGCCGTGGCTGAAGGCGCCGGTGCTGGCGCTCGGCGTGGGTATCGTTTCGATTGTGGTGGCGATCAACCTGGACATGGTGGGCTACGAGACGTTCCTCTTCCTGATCGGAGGAGTGTTCGTGCCAGTGTTCGGGGTGTTCCTGGCGGACTACTTCGTGCTGAGGCGGGGCCAGTGCGACATCGACGATTTCTATCGGACGGAGGGGCGGTTCTGGTACGTGGGTGGCTTCAATGTCGTGGCGCTGGTCGTGTGGCTGGGTGGGTTCTTCGTATACGCTTTTGCGGGCCAGCCGCCGTGGTTGCTGGAGCACCTGGACTTCGTGTCGTGGGTGCCGACGTGGTGGACGCATGTGGGAGGGACGGTCCCGGCGCTGGTCTTCAGTTTCTTCGGGTACATTATTGCGGGACAGGCGCTATCACTGGCGGGGGCTCCGGTGGTTCAGACACAGACGGAGGCAGGGTAGAGTATCAATATGACTACGAATAACGATCCTTTGGTCATTGCTGGCAAAGAGTTCCAGTCGCGCCTGATCGTGGG
>JBDSHD010000124.1:0-10027 GCA_039918655.1 Dehalococcoidia bacterium
CGACTTCAGTCCGAAGGGGCGCCGGATAGTCTCAGTGCTCTCCGCGGTTTCCTTGGCCCCAGTCTCAGCCGGCTGCTGTCGAGCCGCGCCTGATCACGCAGTGACGCTTCGAGTCGGCCTGATTGGCTGCGGATTCATTGGCCGGTTCCATTCCACTTCCATTCGGAGTATCGCCGCGCGCGGGCTTCTGGACATCCAGTACACGGTGGTATGCGACGAAGATGAGAAGCGGGCACAGTCATTCGCGGGCGTGACCGGCGCACGGGCTACGTCAGAGCCGTTGGAGGTAGTGGCGTCCCCGGACGTTGATGTCGTGTACGTTTGCGTACCAACGGCGGGTCACAAGGAGCTGGTACTGAGAGCGGCGGCGAACGGCAAGGCCGTGTTCTGCGAGAAACCGCTGGCGGCGAACCTTGCGGACGTCGAGGAGATGGTGCGCGCGGTGGAGGATGCGGGCGTAGCGGCGGGCGTTGGGCTTGTGCTGAGACATTCACCGGTGTTCACGGTGTTGAAGGACCTGATCGACGATGCGTCGCTGGGACGAATGATGGCGATCGTTTTGAGGGATGACCAGTACTTTCCGATAGCGGGCCACTACGCGAGTGATTGGCGTAAGGACGCGTCGATCGCGGGCGCGGGAACGCTCCTGGAGCACTCGATCCACGATATCGACCTCCTCCGGTGGCTCGGCGGCGACATTGAGTCAGTGAGCGGCGCGACGAGGAACTTCGCTGGATACGAAGGGGTTGAGGACCTAGCGTTCGCCAGACTGGAGTTCACCTCCGGCGCGCAGGCGAGCCTAGCGTCCGTCTGGCATAGCGTGCTGGGCAGGCCGTCGACACGCCGCCTGGAGGTGTTCATGGAGAAGGGCGTGTTCTGGACGGACCACGATTACATGGGACCTATCCACTACCAGACGCATGCGCAGAATGCCGTGACGGTGACCGAGGAAGAGGTCCAAGACCGCTACTTGAAGATGACAGGCCTTGATGGCGAGAACCTCGGGGCGATGATGCGGTATTCGTTCGAGGACTACCTTTTCCTGCAGGCTGTAATCGAGGGCCGCCGGCCATATCCAGACTTTGGGGTCGCACTTGAAGCACACAGGGTCGTTGACGCTGTTTACCGTTCGGCGTTAACGGGTGGGCAGCCTCTGGCGCTCTAGCGCCTTAACCGACTCCCAGCCTTCATTTTTTCTTTGTGTTCACCCCCGCGGGGATCACACTCCGCCCTCCTCGGCGTCTTAAGTATTGTCACGGTCAGAAGTACAGGGGAATGATGAGATGAAGAACGCGATACTGAACTTGATACAAAGACTGCAGGCGCAAGACGGACAGGCTCTGGCCGAGTTCACGCTGATCCTTGCGTTCATCGCGGCCGTTTGCCTCGTAGCGGCAGCAGCGCTGGGGTCGGTCATCGGGGTCCCTTACCTGGACTTCATGAACGGCCTCTCTGGCCCGTAGTACCCGCAATCAACCTGGCCCGCCAGTCCACATTTCAGGCCGACCGGCCGCGTCTGTTCACCAGACAGGGGTCTCGTCCGAGAGGAACGATCCCTCCGCCTCGCCTCGGCCCCAGTCGAGCATCATCACGGAGATCTCCTCGCCGGGTTCTATGACGTCAACCTCCGGCGGGATGAGGGTGAGGGCGTTAGCACGCATCATGGAGGTCAGAATCCCGGATCCCTGTTCGCCGGTGAGACGCGCGTAGTAGCGGCCGCCGCGCTCGGAGACGATACAGCGGGCGAGGAAAAGCCGCGGGTCGTCCCGGTTCGTGATCCGATCCTCGGCGATGGCGGTGACTACGGGGCGCCGGAAGTCGGCCTTCCCCATCATCCTGAAGATCGCGGGCCTTCCGAATAGTTCGAACGCTACCATGGAGCTGACCGGGTTGCCGGGTAGGCCGATATGAGGGACAGTCCTGCCGTTCTGTTTGAAGGCGCCGAAGGCAAGCGGCTTGCCGGGCTTCATCGCCACCGTCCAGAAGTCGATCTCGCCTTCCCTGGCGAGGACATCCTTCACCACGTCGTAATCTCCTCGCGAGACGCCGGCGGAGGTGACGATCATATCGGCGGACCGAGCCTCCTGGATCTTCTCAGTGAGCGCTTCCACGGTGTCCCTGGCGATGCCCATGAGACGGGGTTCGGCACCGAATCGCCTGGCCAGTGAGCCGACGCTGTAGGTGTTTGCATCGTAGATCCGGGCGCCGGACCGGGGCTGGCCGGGTTCGAGCAGTTCATCGCCGGTAGACAGGATCGCCACCACCGGCCGCCTGATGACGCTGACCCGATCGAGGCCGACCGAGGCGATGACGCCGATCTCCTGCGGACGGAGGACGGTTCCCTTGCGGACGACGACTTCGCCGGCGTGGATGTCTTCGGCTGCCTTGCGGATGTTGGCACCGGGCCGAGCTTCCTTGAATACGCGCACCCTCGCGGCCAATTGCCCAGTCTGGGAGGGGGCTTGGTCAAATGGTTCGTCGGTCTCTTCAAAGGGCACGACGGAATCCGCCCCGGCGGGCAACGGCGCGCCGGTCATGATCCTAACGGCGGTTCCGGAGGAAACGGCCCCCTCGTACACATATCCGGCTGCCACCTCGCCGATCACCCGAAGCTCAACGGGGGAGCCTTCGGCTGCGCCGCTGGTGTCGGAGGCGATCACGGCGTACCCGTCCATGGCGGTGTTGTCCAGCGGCGGGATATCGAACCCGGCATGGATGTCGTCCGCCAGGACCTGGCCCAGCGCTTCCATGGGATGCTTTTGCTCTGCGGGTAGTTGCGACACGTAAGCCAGGATTCGGTGGAGGGCTTCCTTAATGGTTATCAAGGTGAATGGTTCTCCGAAATGAAAATGGTGGCGCCCAAGCGCCACCACACGATACCAATTGCCACGAACATCTACCCGAGTCGCACCACCAGGCAGGTTGTGGTCCGCTGCACGCCCTCGACTTGTTGAATTCCGTCCGTGATGGCGCGGCCCATCTTGTCCAGATCATCTGACTCCAGGAGCGTGATTACATCGAACGGGCCGGTCACGGCATCGACCGAGACGATTTTCGTATCGGCGAAACTGACGGCGCTCACGCCTCGAGCTACTTCGTTCGCCTTTCCGACCGCGCACTCAATCAGTACGTATGCTCGCATCACGGGGAACGCCTCCTTAACTCTGCGACTATGGTTGCGTGGACACAAGCATAGCGCGGCCTCAGAGGGTGTCAAGGGATGCCATTGCCCACGCCCTCGATCGAGCCATAGACTGTCCTTTATGCAGTTGGTGACTCTTGGCCAGAGCGACCTGAAGGTTACGAATCTGTGCCTGGGGACTATGCAGTTCGGGTGGACGGCGGATGAGGCCGCGTCCCTCGAAGTAATGGACGCGTACGTTGGGGCCGGCGGAAACTTCATCGACACGGCGGATATCTACAGCCGGTGGGCGAGCGGGAATCCGGGCGGGGTATCGGAAGAGATCATAGGCAGATGGATGAAGGCCCGCGGCAATCGCAGTCAGATCGTTGTCGCCACCAAGTTGAGGGGCGAGATGTGGGAAGGCGCCGATGGCGAAGGGTTGAGCCGGTCGCACATTTCGCGGGCGATCGAGGATAGTCTCCGCCGCCTGCAGGTAGACACGATCGACCTCTATCAGACTCACTGGCCTGACGCGGACGTGCCGATAGAGGAAACGCTCACGGTGTTCGGGGAACTGATCGCTTCGGGCAAGGTGCGGCACATCGGATTTTCGAACTATCAAGCGTCGCAGATGGAAGAGGCTCTGGGCCTCGCCGTGAACCGCGGCCTGCCCCGGTTTGTCTCGCTACAGCCTCATTACAACCTGGTTTGGCGGCGAGAGTACGAGTCGCGCAAGGCGGCGCTGTGCGAGAGCCAGGGGATCGCTGTGATACCGTACAGCCCGCTTGAGGGAGGGTTCCTGTCGGGGAAGTACCGCCGGGGACAGGCTCTGCCGGACAGTCAGCGCGCCGGGAACGCGAGCAAGTTCATGACGGAGGATGGTTTCTCAGTTGTCGACGCGCTCGATGTTGTGGCTTCGGCGCACCGGGCATCGCTCTCGTCCGTAGCGCTTGCGTGGCTACTGACGCGCCCGGCGGTGGTCTCTCCGATCATCGGCGCAAATTCAGTCCGCCAGTTGGCGGAACTTCTGCCTGCCGCGGATCTGATACTCACGGCCGACGAATTGGCGGCTCTCGATCAGGCCAGTCAGCCGTTTGCTGGCGCTGGCTAAGGTGCGTTAATTGATTGCCGCTCCCGTTCACGCCGCCCTATAATTGCGTTCACGCTCCCGCCCTCGTTTCTCGATGAATACCGAGCCAGATTCCGTATCCGAAATTGAGTCCGCGGCACTTCGCGATCTTGGGGCTGCCGCAGACGCTGCATCGCTCGAAGACTGGCGTGTGTCCTATCTGGGGCGAAAGGGTCGCTTGACGCTGCTGTTGCGCAGCCTGCCTCAACTGGCGATGGAAGAGCGTAAGGTTCTGGGTGCCAGCGGCAACGCGCTCAAACAGCGGCTGGAGGACGGGTATGAGCAGCGGCGAGAGGCGCTGGAGCGGCGCCGAATCGACGAAGTCATATCAGACCGGATCGACGTCACATTACCCGGGTATCCACTACCACGGGGGCGTCTGCACCCGATCACACAGACAACACGGGACATGCTCGCGGTGTTCGCGGGGATGGGCTTTCAGACAGTCGAGGGTCCGGAGGTGGAATGGGACCACTACAACTTTGAGGCGCTGCGGATTCCTGCGGATCACCCGGCGCGCGACATGTGGGATACCCTCTGGATCGACTACGAGGTGGACGGGAAACGGCCGATGCTCCTGCGCACGCACACTTCCCCAAACCAGGTGAGGTTCATGGAGACGCACGAGCCGCCGATACGGATCGTTGTTCCCGGCAAGTGCTACCGCTTCGAGGCGACAGACGCTACTCACGAGTGGATGTTGACGCAGATCGAAGGCCTGGCCGTCGACAAGGGAATCAGCCTGACGGACCTGAAGGGGACGCTGGCGGAGTTTGCGAGGCGTCTATTTGGTCAGGACCGGCGGGTCACGTTCCGGTGCTCCTACTTCCCGTTCGTCGAGCCGGGAATGGAGATCAGTATCGACTGCTTCATCTGCCGGGGCGAGGGGTGCCGGACCTGCCACTACGGGGGCTGGATTGAGATCCTGGGCGCCGGGATGGTTCACCCGGAGATACTGGCGAACATGGGCTATGATCCCGGCATCTACACCGGCTTCGCTTTCGGAGTGGGGGTTGAACGGATAGCCCTCCTCCGTTACGGCGTCGATGACATCAGGCATTTCTACTCGAACGACTTGCGCTTTCTGCGCCAATTCTGAGGTTCCAAGTTGCGTGTACCACTTCGCTGGCTAAGTGAATACGTTGACCTGACAGTCGATACCGCCGAGTTAGCACGCCGCCTTACGGTGGCGGGCGCGGAAGTGAGCGAGATCGTGTCAACCGGGTCGTGGGCTGGTGTGGTGATTGCCCACGTCGAGAAAGTTGAGCCGCATCCAAACGCGGACCGGCTGGTGCTGGCGACGGTCGATATCGGCGGAGGTGAGCACCCCCGCGTTGTCTGCGGCGCCCCGAACCTGCGGGGAGGGCAGAAGGTGGCGTACGCAGGGGTGGGCGCGTCGCTGATCGGTGGTCACGATGGCGAACCATTCGTGCTGAAGGCGGCCCGCATCCGTGGTGTGGAATCGACCGGAATGATTTGCTCGGAGAAGGAGCTTGGCCTTTCGGATGAGCACGAGGGCATCCTGGTGTTGCCTGATCAGGCTCCCCTGGGACAGCCGCTCGGGTCGATCATCGGGGACACGATCATCGAGGTGGAAGTGACGGCGAACCGCCCGGACTGGCTGTCAATCGTGGGGATTGCCCGGGAAGTGGCGGCGCTGACCGGTGAGCGGTGGCGGGACCCAACGCTGCAGTACGCCGAGGGCAAGAAATCGGCCGCGAAGATGGCGAAGGTAGAGATCGCCGACAAGGACCTCTGCTTCCGGTACATTGGCGGTGTGATCGAGGGCGTGAAGGTTGGGGATTCGCCGGCGTGGCTAAAGGACCGCCTAACGGCCGCTGGGATGAGGCCGATCAACAGCGTCGTCGACATAACTAACTACGTAATGCTGGAGATGGGTCAGCCCCTGCATGCGTTCGACTATGAGAAGGTGCGGGGGAAGCAGATCATTGTGAGGCGAGCGCGGGCTGGCGAGAAGATCACCTTGATCGACGGTAGCCGTCATGATCTGACGGAGAACATGCTGCTGATCTGTGACGGCGAAGGCCCGACGGCGGTGGCGGGTGTGATGGGAGGGGGAGAGAGTGAAGTGTCAGCCGAGACCACGACCGTGTTCCTGGAGGCGGCAAACTTCCTGGGGCCGAGTATTCGCCGGACGAGCCAGGCTTTGAAATTGCGCACGGATGCTTCGACGCGTTTTGAGAAGGGGTTGAGCCGGCAACTCCCTGCGATCGCGGCGGCGCGAGCGATTCACCTGATGGCGGAGATCTGCGGTGGGAAACCGGCGCAGGGGATTATCGACGTGTTCCCTGGGGTGGAGAAGGACCGGCGCATCACCGTGACCATGGAACGGCTTGTGAAGGTGATTGGGCTTGAAGTCCCCAATGGGGAAGTAAGACGGATACTGTCGTCCCTGGGTTTCACCTGTAGATGGCTCCCACCAGACCGGTTCATCGTCAAGCCGCCTTACTGGCGTACGGACGTGATGATCGCCGATGACGTGATCGAGGAGATCGCACGGATCTACGGTTACGATCAGTTGCCGACAAGCCGCCTGGCGGGTGAAATCCCGGACTTCGTTCCACAGCCCGAGAGGTCGCTCCGGGAACGGGTGCGGGATGCGGCAGCAGACGCCGGACTGCAAGAGATCATCACGTATTCGATGACAGACATGGAGGGCCTGACCCGGGTGCTGGGGCCTGAGGAGATGGCGCTGAATCCACCATTGAGGCTATCGAACCCATTGAGCCGGCAGTTCGAGTTTGCGCGGACGACGCTACGGCACGCTCTTTTGCAGACGCTGGCGCACAATATGCGGGGCAGCCAGGAACGCATTGGATTGTTCGAGGTGGCCCGTGTGTACCTGCCGCGAGAGGGCGACCTGCCGGAGGAGCGGGAGACGCTTTGCGCAGTCGTGTCTGGCCGCGCGTCCGGCCGGTGGGGATCACCCACGGGCGAGCAGGCAGGCTTTTACGACGCGAAGATGGTGCTGGCATATGTTCTCGGCGCCCTTGGTGTATCTGCAGACTATCGAGACAGCGTTGACTTCGCTTTCCTGCCGGGAAGGACGGCCGAGATTCGGCTTGGGGAAGACCGCGTGGGCTCTATTGGCGAGGTACATCCCCGGGTTCTATCAGAGTTCGATATCGGGCAACCGGCAGCGATGTTCGAGTTGGACATAGCCGCGCTCCTGCCGCACGTGCCGGAGGGCGTCCACCACAAGCCGGTTTCACAGTACCCGGCGGTGGAAGAGGACCTGGCGGTAATTGTTTCTGGGGACGTTCGCGCAGGGGATGTTATCGGGGCGATACAGTCGTTCCCGCTGGTGGCGTCCGCGCGAATCTTTGACGTTTACACGGGCGAGCCGGTGCCTGTGGGGCGAAAGTCGCTGGCGTTTGCGGTGTCCTACCAGGCGGCGGACCGGACGTTGGGCGATGCCGAGGTGGCGAAGCAGCGGGGGCGGATCGTGGAGCGGCTCAAGCGGGACTTCGGCGCGGAGCTGCGAGCGTAGGTTCCGAAAATGAAAAGCGGAGGCGCAACGGCCTCCACTTTCAGTGATCTTATTGAGGTTTAGGCGGCTACAGCCGTCTCCAACTGCGCCTTCGCCGTCTCCGCCAGTTTGGCGAACGCGGCTTCGTCCCTGATCGCCAGGTCTGCCAGCATCTTGCGGTCGATGGCGATGCCTGCCCTTGAGAGGCCCGACATCAGGCGTGAATAGCTGAGGCCGTTCTGCCGGGAGGCGGCGTTGATGCGCTGGATCCAGAGGCGGCGGAAGTCGCCCTTGCGGTCTCGCCTGTGCTCGTAGGCGTAGCGGAGGGCGTGCATGACGGACTCGTTGGCCCGCTTAAACGTCTTATGGCGAACGCCTCGATGGCCCTTTGCGGCCTTGATGACCTTCTTATGGCGGCGGCGGGTTACTATCCCACCCTTTACTCGTGGCATCTCAACTACTCCTGGTGTCTAAGCGTAGGGGAGCATCTTCTTCAGACGCTTAACGCTGTGCGGCGACACTTCTAGCTTACCGCTCATCTGGCGCAGAGTCTCGCCCCGCTTCTTGCGGCGGAAGTTATTCGACCCGATTTTCCGGCGCATGATCTTGCCGGTCCCGGTTATCCAGAACCGGGCCTTGGCGCCGGAGTGCGTCTTCATCTTGTACTTCTTAAGCTTACCCAACTTTTTCCTCTGCCTTCTCCGCGACGGCCGCCGGTTCTTCGGCGGGCGCCTCGACCGGCTTCGCTGCTGTCACCGGTTGCTTCACGTTCGGCTTCGCCGCTGCCACCGGTTGCTTCACGTTCGGTATCGCTGCTGCTTCGGCGGGCGCCTCGGCCGGCTTCGCTGCTGCCACCGGTTGCTTCACGTTCGGCTTCGCTGCTGCTTCGGCTGGCGCCTCGGCCGGCTTCGCCGCTGCCACCGGCTGCTTCACGTTCGGTATTAAGATCACGGTCAGGAAGCGGCCCTCCATACCGGGCGGCTTTTCGACCGTGGCCGCTTCGCCGATGCCGGTAAGCGCTTTGTCGAGCACTTCCTGGCCAACTTCCGGGTGGGAGAGTTCGCGGCCCCGGAACATGACCGAGAGCTTGACCTTGTCGCCCTCGGCGAGTAGCCGGTTGGCGATCCTCACCTTGAGATCGATATCATGTTGTCCAGTGCGGGGCCGCATCCGCACCTCGTGGATCATGGTCCCCTTCTGGTGCTTCCGCGCCTCGCGTTCCTTCTTGGCCTGCTCGAACTTCCACTTCCCGTAGTCCAGAATGCGGCAGACGGGAGGCTTTCCGTTGGAATCAACCTCGACGAGGTCGAGGCCGGATTCCCGGGCACGCTGCATCGCCTCAGCAAACGGGATGACCCCGTAGTTCTCGCCTTCGGCTCCTATCACGCGGACCTCGTGCGACCGGATCCGCTCGTTAGTACGAAGCTCTCGGGCGATAGTCTAGTTCCCCTTGGTGTTGGCGACTGGCACTTTTATGGGCGGATGATAGCACACACGTTTGCATAGCATCAAACTCGATTCGTGACAAATGGGCTAATTCGCGGGCGCTTCCGATGCTGAGTGGCGCGCCTCGTACCCAGAACAGAGGATCACCGGCAGCTGCGGATAGCGGGGAAACGCGGGATCTGTCCCGGAGCGGAGGCAGAGGGAGAAGGCGCTTTCACGGCGTGTCTCGACGATGCGGGAGAAGGCGCAATCCGCGCAGAGGCCGGGGTTGGACTTCAACCTAAGAGTCCTGGACCGCGACTGCGAGAAGGGTGTCGATGTTCATCCTGCCCGCCAGGGTAAGGCCTCGAGCCACGTGGGTCAGGCGATTCGCCTCACGGCGAATCCCAGTATCGCCTCCGGGCCATCCAGGCACTGCCGAGGATGGCGACAGCCGAACCGGCAGCCAGCGCGATCAGGAGTATAGTCAGGCCTCCCGCGTCGCCGGGGGTGCCACCGCTGCCGGGCAGTCCGCGAGGAGTTGACGTCGCGAAAAGCGGCGACGGAATTGTTGTGGAGGAAGGCCCAGGTGTGGTGGAGGGAGCGGGGGAGGCGCTCGGACCTGGCGTGCCGGTCTGTTCAGGCGTCGGCGTTGCCGGCATCGGAGTAGAGGTTGAGGTCGCAGGCGGTGTGGACGTCGGCGTCGAGGGCGTCGCTGTCGGCGTATCCGTCGCAGGCGGGGTCGGCGTCGAGGTCAGGGGCGTTGCTGTCGGCGTATCCGTCGCAGGCGGGGTGGGTGTCGATGTCACGGGCGTTGCTGTCGGCGTATTCGTCGCGGGCGGTGTGGGTGTCGGTGTCA
>JBDSHD010000125.1:0-3648 GCA_039918655.1 Dehalococcoidia bacterium
GATCATGCGGTCGACGGCGTTGCAACCGCCGCCGCCGACACCAACCACTTTGATTGGCGGCAGTCCCTCGATGGTCCTACCTGTCATTTGCGTGTCCTCCATTTCTCTCATCTGGGCTGAAACGTGATTGAACTGTCATTTGGGTATCAGGGTCTTGAACCACTTACTGGCGGCGGTTGCCAGTCCGGGCAAGCTGACCGCGGGCATGTGGAGATCAAAGGTTCTATTTCCGGTCTCACGCAGGTTCTCTTCTTCCAGTGCCCACTGGAGGAGACCGACGCTCGTGGCGTAGGCAGGGCTGTTGAGCGCTTCGGACAGGCCGTGCACTTTGCGTGGAACACCAAGCCGCACTGGTATCCGCAGGACAATCTCTGACAGCTCCACGATGCCTGGCAGGCTAGCCGTTCCGCCGGTGAGCACAAGACCGGCCGCTACCTTATCGTCGAAGCCGGCGCGCTTCACGTCGACGTAGACCATCTCGAGGATCTCCTCGACGCGGGCCTGGAGTATTTCAGCGATGCGCCGCCGCGGGACTTCCCTGGTCTTCTGCCCTCCGAAGGCCTCTATCTGCACATTCTCGGCTGGATCGACACTGCTGGGCAGGCAGGAACCGAAGTGCAGTTTGATGTCCTCGGAGGCTGAGTAGGGTGCTCGAAGGCCGGCAACGAGGTCGTGGGTGAGGTGATATCCGCCCACCTGCAGCACGGAGGAGTGGAATACGCTTCCATCTACGAACACGGCAACATCAGTAGTCCCGCCGCCGATATCCGCGACGATGACTCCCTGCTCCTTCTCCTCGTCCTCCAGGATTGCCTCGGCCGCGGCGAGAGGCGAGAAGACGATAGTCTCAACCTGGACACCCGCGCCTTCGACGCACTGGGTGAGGTTCTGGATGGCGGTTACGGAGCCGGTGACGATATGACAGTCGAGGTCCAGACGCTGGCCGTACATGCCGACCGGGTCTGTAACTTGCTCCTGGCCGTCCACGACGAAGAAACGGGCGATGCTGTGAAGAATCTCGCGGTTGGAAGGCAGATTGAGATTCCGAGCTCCCTCCAGGGCCCGGTCGATGTCGTCCTCCGTGATCGGGCGGGTCTGCCCGGGAATGGTGGACACACCACGGTTGTTCGTGGATGTCGCATGAGTGCCGCCGATGCCGATGTGGGCCGACGCGATCCTCGTTCCGGACGACTTCTCCGCTCGATCGACGGAAGCGGCGATCGCCTCCGTTGCTTCCTGGATGTTGTCGACCATCCCCTTCTTGACCCCGCGTGATGGGGTGACACCGACACCGAGGACGCGTAACCCGGCCTCCTGGGTTGTCTCCGCGACGAGGGTACAGATTTTGCTGCTGCCGACGTCTATTGCTGCGAGCGTGTAATCCTTCATGGCGATCCTCCGGCTATTGGAGTGATGGGCGGTCTCCAAATCTCAGGTCCAGGACGTGGCCGCTCATCTCCTGGCGACCGATGGTTGAATCAATTTCTGCCCAGACGGACAGCTTGTAGTTGAGGTCATCCTCGTCGCCGACGACTACGCGATACCCGGCGTCGGTGGTGATCGTCATGCCGCTCACGGTGGACCACTCCATTGCCGTGATGCCCAACTGCAGACGAGGGGGCACATGCTCGAGGAGCAGTGACGCTAACCTGACGGCGTTGCTGTCGACGTGCTCACCTTCGGCGGGTGAGTTAGTGGCATCGAGGTGGAGAATGACCGGTCCGGCAGGGGCCGGGAGGGCCGGTAGCACCCTACCTTCGGCATCGATGATGTACGTGCTCTCGCCAATCTTCCAGGCAGCCCACGGTATGCGTTCGGCAATGGTGACCTTGAGCGTGTTTGGCCAGTCGCGCTCTATGCTGGCGGACTTTACGAGAACCTTCTCCTCGATTCGCTGGCGGGCGGTGTCAACGTCCACGGAGAACATGCTGTCCCCGCCACCTCCGACCAATTCCTCGATTTCCGCAGTCTGGAGGTTGACAGTTCCCTGCACCTCAACGTGCTGCACCCGGAGGAGTGGAGATAGATAAATGCCAACAAGCACCCCGAGGGTGGACAAAATCGCGATGACGGTCACGGTGCGGCGGAAGTGCGCCTGGTTGATGCGGCGGCGAGCTTCCTCGTCGAGCAGCATCTCTCCCCGGACGAGGCGCGGGAGCGAAAGTTTGGTCACAGGATTGTTGTTAGACATGGGGGCGCTCCTGGTACCTCTCCAGGCCCAGTTCGATCAGGCGCGTGATGAGATCCCGATAGGACAACCCGGCATGTTCCCAGAGTTTGGGGTACATGCTCATCGGCGTGAATCCCGGGATGGTGTTGACCTCATTGATGAAAAAGCGACCGTCAGCCTGGAGAAAGAAGTCCACGCGCGCAAGGCCGGCGCAATCTATCGCCTTGTATGCCTCAATTGCTGTCGCCCGAATCTGATCGGCCACCCCCGGAGGAATATCAGCCGGGATGTGAAGGTCGGTGGCCGGGTCATCGTATTTTGCTCGGTAGTCGTAGAACTCGGAACGGTAGGTTATCTCGCCGACCGGGGACGCCTCGGGATCGTCGTTTCCCAGGACGGCGACCTCCACTTCTCGTCCATCTACCGCCTTTTCGACGAGTACTTTGCGGTCGTAGCGAAAGGCTTCCGCGATAGCATCACCGAGGTCTTCACGAGAGTGAGCCTTCGAGGTGCCGACGCTGGAACCACCGTTCGCTGGCTTTGCGAACGCCGGGTACCCGATGGTGGCCTCCACTGCGCGGATAACCGCCTGTTGATCGCGGCTCCATTCGGACGCGCGGACCTCGACATCATCAACTACGGGGAAGTTGTGGTGGCGGAAGAAGGTCTTCTGGAGCGCCTTGTCCATACCGAGAGCGCTTGCGGCGACGCCCGCGCCGACATAGGGAATCCCAGCGAGTTCGAGGAACCCCTGCAGAGTGCCATCCTCGCCGTTTGTACCGTGAATGAGTGGGAAGACGACGTCGATGCGCCGTAGAGCACTCAAGGCGGCGGTTCTATAGAGGAGGCCGTCGCCCAGAGGTTCATCGAGGCTGCGGAGCTTCTCCGACCGAATTCGGTCAAGAGCGTTCTCAGTCTGGGGGGGCGTTAGCCAAGTGCCCTGGCGCGTGACGCCAATGGGGATCGCCTGGAAGCGGGCAGGATCGATGGCGGTCATTACGCCCTGCGCCGATATGACGGAGACTTCATGCTCGACGGACCGGCCTCCGAACAGCACCGCCACTTTCAAGCGCCGGTTTCGCCGCGTCACGCGTCCACTCCCTGCCCGAAGTCGCCAACAAAGACGACTTCCGGGGCCATGTCGATGTCGAAGCGTTCACGGATGCGGCCCTGGGCGAGTTCAATCAGGGACGAGATATCTGAAGCCGTGGCACCGCCGAGGTTCTGGATGAAGTTGGAGTGAACCTCCGAGATCTGTGCGTTGCCGATCCGGTGTCCGCGCAAGCCGACGTCATCGACGTACTGCCATGCCGGCCTGTCTGCCGGGTTCTTGAACACGGACCCACAGTTGCGCCCAGGGGGTTGTGCACCTTTTCGCTGGGCGTCGAATTCCCGGATTGTGGCCTTGAGCTGGTCCGCGTCGCTCTTGTGCACGCGGAGGTCTACCGACATCACGATTGCGTCCTTCATGTCCCCGG
>JBDSHD010000126.1:0-4990 GCA_039918655.1 Dehalococcoidia bacterium
GACCCTGACCGCGAAGGCGAAGCGATCGCGTGGCACCTGGCGGAGGCAGCGGACCTACAGGGGAGGCCCCTTGAGAGGGTCGTTTTCCATGAGATCACCCAGGCTGCCGTCCGCGAAGCATTCGAGCACCCACGACAGATCGATATGGACCTTGTTAACGCTCAACAGGCAAGAAGGGTAGTCGACCGGCTGGTGGGCTACCCGCTCAGCTGGTTCCTGGCGAGCAAGGTGCGCAAGGGCCTGTCGGCCGGGCGGGTTCAGTCCGTTGCGGTGCGATTGGTGGTGGAGCGGGAGCGGGAGATACGCGCTTTCAATGCCGTGGAGTACTGGACGATGGATGCGCAGCTCGAAAAGCAGGGTGTTCCTCCAGCTTTCCGGGCGAAGTTTGTCGGGTACGCCGGCAAGAAAGACAAGCTGGAAGTCTCAAACGAAACCGAGGCGAACCGGATAGCGAGCGAACTCCGCGCGGCCGCCTTCCTGGTGACGAACGTCGACACGAAGAAGCAGGTCAGACGACCCGCAGCCCCGTTCATCACCAGCACCCTTCAGCAGGAAGCCTCCCGCCGCCTGGGGTTCCCGGCCAAGAAGGCGATGTCCGTCGCGCAGAAACTATACGAGGGTATCGACCTCGGCTCCGGTGGCGAGGTCGGATTGATCACATATATGCGGACAGACTCCACAAACGTGGCATCGTCAGCACAGGACGAAGCGCGGGCGTACATCGCCCAGAAGTACGGAAAGGAGTACTTGCCGGCCAGTCCGCGCAAGTACACGGGCCGGGTAAAGGGCGCCCAGGAGGCGCACGAGGCGATCAGACCGACGTCGGTAATGCGCGATCCACAGAGCGTGCGGAGTCAGCTCACGGCCGAGCAGCACAGGCTCTACAACCTGATCTGGCAACGGTTCGTCGCCAGTCAGATGTCCGACGCTGAGTTCGACGTGACGACGGCGGAGATAACAGCGCAGCCGCCGGTGCCGTCCAATCCTTACTCGCTGCGGGCGACCAACACTCAGTTGCGGTTTGCGGGCTTTCGCCAGGTCTACATTGAAGGCCGCGATGAGGGAGATGAGGAAGAGGACGTGGGTACGAACCCCCTGCCAGTCCTGTCGAACGGGAACCCGCTGCGGCTACTCGATCTGGCACCAGAGCAACACTTCACCGAGCCGCCCCCGCGTTATACCGAGGCTTCCCTCGTGAAGGCAATGGAGGAGAAGGGCATCGGACGGCCGAGCACGTACGCGCCGACGATGTCGACGATCCAGGACCGCGAGTACGTTAGGCGCGAGAGTAAGACGCTGCACCCGACGGAGCTTGGCGAGACGGTGAACGACCTGCTGGTCGAATACTTCCCGGTGTTCATCGATGCAAACTTCACGGCTGGCATGGAGCAGGACCTGGACGAGATAGCGGACGGGGAGAAGGAGTGGCAGCCGGTAGTCCGCGACTTCTACGAGCCGCTAAAGGAGGCTTTGGCGACCGCGAAGGAGGAAGCGCCGAAGCAGGTGCAGGAGACGGATGAGGTGTGCCCCGAATCGGGTGACCCGATGATAATCCGCTGGGGCCGCCGTGGGCAGTTCATGGCGTGTTCCGGATACCCGGAGTGCAAATACACGAAGCCGATGCCGGGTGAGGAACCAGAAGAAGAGTTGCCCAAGATCGATGAAGCGTGTCCTGACTGCAGCAAGCCGCTATCGGCGCGCCGGGGCCGTAATGGGCCGTTCATCGGCTGCACGGGCTACCCGAAGTGCCGATACACGCGCCCGATAGAAGGCGACGCCAGGGAGGACCTACCGAAGATCGATGAAGCGTGCCCGGACTGTAGTAAGCCTCTCTCCATACGTATGAGCCGCCGAGGGTCACCGTTCGTCGGATGCACTGGTTATCCGAAGTGCAAGTACACGCGACCGGCTCCGACCGGGGCGAAATGCCCGCGTGACAGTGGTGATCTCGAAGAGAAGCGCGCCAAGGGCAAGCGAGGGTCATTCTACGGGTGCGCCAACTATCCGGAGTGCGACTTCACGGTTGCCAACCGGCCGTTGCCGCAGCCGTGTCCGTCGTGCAGCTCACTGTTGACGCTGGAGACGGACGGCGACGCCAAGTGCACGTCGTGCGACTGGAAGGGCCCAGTGCCGGCGAAGCGCGAGCCTGTCCCAGTCGGATAAACCTCCCCGGCAGCGGCACGTTATCCACATAGATGGACGAATTGCTGGAGGCGTATGTCCGCTACCTGGTGGCGGAGAAGAACCTCTCGGAACTGACACTGCGCAACTACCGCAGTGAGTTGCTGCACTTTTCACGCTGGCTTGAGACGAACGAAGAGGTGGGGCCGCTGGCGGCGGACCGATACATGGCGCGGCGGTACCTGGCGGAGTTGAAGGGCTCCGGGATGGCGACGGGCAGTCTGACCCGCAAGGTGAGTACGATCCGCAGCTTCTATCGTTGGCTGGTGCGCGAGGGGAAGGTAGAATCGAGCCCGTTGACCGGGCTCGTGGCGCCAAAACGCGAACGGCGGTTGCCGGTGATCCTGTCGCGTGAAGACCTGGCGGCGCTGATCGAGTCGGCAGACGCGAGCACGCCGCAGGGTATCCGCAACCGGGCGATCCTTGAGTTGATGTACGCCTCCGGGGTGCGCATTAGCGAGGCAGCCGGCTTGAACGTGAAAGTGCTGGACCTAAGGGAGCAGACGCTGGTGGTGAGGGGGAAGGGGAACAAGGAGCGAATGGTGCTTGTGGGCGGTCCGGCGACCCGGGCGATGAAGCGGTACCTGGTGAACGGGCGTCCGAAACTGGCGGTGGGCAGTGAAGAAGCTCTGTTTCTCAATCGCGACGGGGCGCGGCTGTCGATGCGGTCGATCCAGAAGATCGTCCGGGAACACGCCCTGAAGGCGGGGATCGCCGCGCGGGTCTGGCCGCACCTTTTGCGCCATTCGTTCGCGACACACCTCCTGGATGGGGGCGCGGACCTGCGGGTAGTGCAAGAGCTGTTGGGGCACGCGAGCGCGCAGACGACGCAGATCTACACGCACGTCACCGAGGAGCGGCAGCGCGAGACGATGAAGCAGGCGATGGAGCAGGCGCGGGAGAACCTCGTCTCGCAGTTGAGCGAGCGGGCGCGGAAGCGTCGTGAGCGTGACGCTCTCGGTGGATGAGTCTCGGGGTGTCCCCGCAGTCCCCCCGGGGGCAGGTCACTATGACCTGCAGCTACAGGCGGCCTCGACAGATCGCTATGACCTGCGGCTACGAATGAGACTGCTCCTGTTGTAACCTAGCACCATGCAAATTCTCCTCGTGAACGGGCCGAACCTGAATATGCTGGGGAGCCGGCAGCCTGAGATCTACGGCTCGATGACGCTCCAGGACATCATCGACCGCGTGAGCGCGCGGGCGGCGGAGTTGGGGGTGGAACTGACGCCGTTCCAGTCGAACGTCGAGGGCGAGATCATCAACTTCTTGCAGGAGAACGGGCCGGGCGCGGACGGGATCATCGCGAATCCGGGTGCCCTGACGCACTACAGTCTGGGTTTGCGGGACGCGTTCGAGTCGATCCAGAAGCCGTTCATCGAAGTTCACATCTCGAACATCCACGCGCGGGAGGAGTTTCGGCACCATTCGGTGCTGGCGGACATCGCCGTGGCGCAGGTCGCCGGGCTGGGCTGGCGCGGGTACATCGCCGCGCTGGACGGGCTTGTCGGAATACTGAACGACCGCAAATGAGCGACCGGCTGACACGGCTCCGCGGGAAGATGTCGGAGAGCGGTTTCGATGGGTTCTTGATCGGCTGCCCGGTGGAGGACACGTTCCACATCACCGGGATGAACCGGCGGTACGTCTCCGGGTTCACGGGCTCGATGGGCTGGGTGCTGGTTACGACAGATGCGCAGTTCATCGCAGTGGACTTCCGGTACTTCGAGCAGGCGGAGAAGGAATCACCTGAGTTCACGCTGTTCCCAACAGTCGGTGGACTCGACAAGTGGCTGCCCCAACTGGTGGGAGAGGCTGGCCTAGCCGGGAAGAAGATCGGATTCGAGAAGGGCGATCTTTCGGTGGCCTCGGCGAACGCGATCCAGAAGGCGTTGGAGACGATCCCACAGGCGGAGCGGCCGAAGATCATCGGCGGGCCACCCCTCATCGCGCAGTTGCGCGAGTTCAAGGAACCGGACGAGATTGCGACGCTGCAGCGCGCGGTGGACGCCGGCGACGCGGCGTTCGTGCACGTTGCGGAGCGGATGGAGCCGGGGTGGACGGAAAAACAAGTTGCGTGGGAGATCGAAAAGCACGCGCGGGAGAATGGGGCGGATTTCATGTCGTTCCCGAGCATCGTGGCGGCGGGCCCGCACGGGGCGATGCCTCACGCGCAGCCGACTAATTACGTGATCCAGGCCGGCGACCCGGTCGTGATCGACATGGGAGTGATCGTCGACGGGTACTGCTCGGACCTGACGCGGACGGTGGTTTGTGGAGGTAAGGCGAGCGCGAAGTTCCTGCAGGTGTACGACATCGTGCACATGGCGCAGCTCACGGCCGAGGAGTTGATCCGCACCGGGATGACGGGTGAAGAGGCGCACATGCTGGCGCACAACGTCATCGCCGAGGCCGGGTACGGCGAGCACTTCGGGCACGGACTCGGGCACGGAGTGGGGCTGCAAGTGCACGAGGCGCCGCGGCTGGCGCGGACGGCCATGGAAGAGCTGGCGGACGGGCAGATCGTGACGGTGGAGCCGGGAATATACCTGACGGGCGAGTTCGGGGTTCGGATCGAGGACCAGTGCGTGATCGAAGGCGGGAAGATCCGCCCGATGAGTAAGGCGCCGAAGCTCATCGAGTAGGGGCGCCGAGGGCTAGGGTGATTCTTGATCGGGTATCAGGACCGGTGTCCCGTCTGAGACAACCGATCCCTCAAAGCCAACCGTACACAAAGCCAAGGCAGTAGACACCAGAGAACCAAGACAACCAACGTACTGACGAGCCAAATGATCTTCTGCATTGGTTT
>JBDSHD010000127.1:0-3815 GCA_039918655.1 Dehalococcoidia bacterium
GAGTAGGTGTCGGTGACCGTGCCACTGCCGTTTGTGAGGCCCGTGGCTCCCTGCCGCGCCCGGCTGAGTTCAAGCCCGCAAATGAGGCCACATTCGCCCTCAAGAGCGTTTTCGCCGCTGGCGGAATACGCGAGCCACTGCCGGAAAACCGATGGCGAAAAAGACTAGGGAAAGCACCACTATGAGTACAATAGCCACCTCATACGAAAATAAGCCAACCACGAGGGCGCCTAGTAGTAGAGCTAGCGCAAGGGGGGCAAACATGTAGACCACCAGTAGCAGTCGGTGTCCGGCGGAGAGCCCTTCGTCTTTTTCAGCCATGAAGCTCGTGCATCAGCGGAAGTCTCGGCTACCACCACAGGCCTGCGAGATGGTCAGGCCACCTCCAACACCGCCGATCAGCGCGGCGGCGCCAAGTACCCATGTTAACTGCGCCCCCGTATGAAATGCTTCGATGGTGGCCCCAGCCGCGAAGGCTCCGGCAACGCCCCATCCCCATAGCCCTACTAGGCCAATTGCGATGGCGATGAAGAATGCCGCGACGATTAAGAGCTCAGTTCTGCACTCACGAAGAAGCCCACCGACCCCACCACTTCCCTCACTCGCCAACCCCGTCGGGTCTACGCGGTTCACCGGGTTGTTGTCGGCGTAAACGTACGGATGACCTGCCATCACGGGGTCCGCCGTCAAGAAGCGCCCCAATGACGGGTCGTAGTAGCGCGCCCGCAGGTAGTACAGGCCCGTCGACCCCTGCCGAGCCCGGCTGTCAGACTGCTCGCCCGCGAACATGAAAGTGTCTCTCACCGGGTCGCTCGCGCGCGGCAGACCGAACGCTTCGTAGCTGTAACCGGTCAAAGCCGACCCCGCCAGCGCCGCCCGCGTCGAGCCCAGAGCGTCCGGGAAGTGGTATCGCGCCTGCCCTGTCCCATCGATCGAGGCGACCAGCCCGACGCCGTAGACGTAACGGACAGGCGACGGCGAACCACCTGGCAACAAGGCGACGTCCAAGCCAGTCACGATCGTGATCCCATTGTCGGTGTATATCTGCTTCCGGCTCTCCTGCAGCACCTCCGGGGTGCCCATTGCGACATCCCAGACGTAGTTCGCAACGTACTTGCCCTGCTTGTAACCCGTCCTCAGTCCGTCTCCATTGTACGCGAAGTAGCGGGGACACGCCTTGTTGTACTGGGGGCCCATCAAGACTACATCCTGGAGGGTGACTGCGTTGTTGTTGTTCACGTCCATGAACCGGTTATATGCGGGGTCTGGATAGATCTTGTTGAACGTTGGGCCCATCAGCACCACATCCGAAAGGCTCACGTTAGAACTGTCGTTGAAGTCCAGGCACGCTCGCCTCGGAGTGCCCGTCTCCGTAGGATCAATCTCGTACACGATCTTCTTAAGCCGGTTGTTCCCATCGTAGTGATAGTTCTCGCCGCTGCCCGTGCTCCCTCCAACAAGCCGCTTGACGGTGTTCCCGTTGTTGTCAGGTGTGAACAGCGTCTCATTCGAGGTGTTCGGTACGTAGGTCCGCTTCAACTCATTTGCAGCGTCATATTCGAATGACAAACCGCCGCCGTCCGTCGTGGCCTGCGATACTCGGTTGCCGGCAGCGTCGTATACATAGTCCGCTGACCCGCCATCGTAGGTGACGCCTGTCAAACGGGCCAGCGCATCGTAGCCGTAGATCTCAGGGGGCTGACCCGTTCTCGTCACCCGCGTCTTGTTCCCGTTCGCGTCTGACTGATAGCTAAATTCGTCGGCCAGCAGCAGAGTGTGCGTGACCTTTTCCGCCCGGTCGGCATTGGGGGCTTTGCCCGAACGATTCGCTGCATCCGCTCGTGTACGTGTGACATTTCCACCTTATCTTCCTGCGCGTCACGCCCTACGATGTCTGCATCGGGAAAAGTATTCAGTTGGAGCTCACTGCTGAGGCGCCAACGGAGGAGGAGGTCAGATGTTTAGAAAACGGCACAGGCGCTGCGATGAAGTCGAGCAACAACTCGCTGCGGCCCACGAAACAGACTCAGGCGCTGCAACTCGCGGCGGTGGTGGCTGCGGGCCGTGAGGAACGCACCGCGGAACTGGAGACCGAGGTGGGATCTGCGGCAGGCAGTCTTCACCCTTCACTCTTCACTCTTCCGGGAGGTAGTTGACCGCTTATCTCACAAAACACGAAAACTACGAAACAGTTTCCCGATGCTAACAACCTCTCCGCCTTGATTGCCCATCCTCCGTATTAGCATGCCGTCGACCTTGTCATCGGGCGGGTCAGTTAGATTCGTCTTCGGTGTCCTCGATCCGGTCCGGCGGGATCGCCTGCTTCGAGTGCCCGTTCGCCCGTATACAAGAGTGGCCGGCGTCGTCCATCGGGGCGGCGCAGAGCGGACACAGTGGCCGGCCTGTTGAAATGATCTCCTCCAGACGCGTGTTCAAAGACGCGCAATCATCCTTGGAGATACGTACCAGGACATCCGGGTCATCCTCATCGTCGTCGCGTCCCTCCGCAAAGGCGTGCAACACGACAACACTGTCTGCCGGATCGTACCCGATCGACATGCGGCCGACTCGAAACTGGTACTCGGGCGGGTCCGGGAACTCGGCAATATCGGACGCCTTTCGCTTGTCGTGGCCCAGTTGCGCCAATAGCTGCGAGAACGCCATCGCCATCGCCATGACGTGCTGCTTCTCCAGCCAGAGCAGCGCCGATTCTGAGTTGCCGCCCAATACCCTCACCTGGAACGTCCTGCGTCCCGGCTCGCCCTGAGCCTGCGCGTCGATGGAGAGTGCGGTCCCTAAGTCGGAAGTCATGTGCGGTGCCGGTCGCTAAAGCATCCGACTACCGGAGAACGCGGTCAAGACGGTGCCCGACGAGGATGCCGCGGTCACCCTCAACCGGATCCTCGGTATAGGTCGTCTGCTCCGCCGGTGGGGGCCAACCGGCCCAGACATTGTGCGCGGAAAGAACCTATCTCTCCGCCGCCCCAAACGTTACCTTGGACGAAGTCGAGGCAGTTCGTGCACGGCAACGCTAGTAGCTCAGGAGGGATACGCATGGGAATGGACGAACCAGTAGAGATGGGGATGCAAGAACCAAACCCGCCCGAGGGGCAGCTTTCTAGACGAACGGTCGTTCGTGGGTTGTTCGCGACCGCGGTGGCCGCTGCTGCTGCCGGCGGGGCGGCAGGATACGGAATCGCGACTGCGACGGCTGACCAGGACCAGCAAGGCGGTACACCTGCGTCTACGCCTGCGCCAACGCCTACGCCCATGTCCAACGACGACATGGACCGAGAGGCGGAGGCGGTGGTCAAGGCCTTCCCCGCCGCCACAGAAGGCGTTGGCGGGGTGCCATTGGAATACCGCATGGAGAACGGCGTCCGAGTCTTCGAGTTGACCTGCATGGATGTCCAGTGGGAAGTGACGCAGGGTAAGAAGCAGGACGCTCACACCTACAACGGGATCGTGCCGGGGCCAGAGATCCGCGTGATCGAGGGCGAACCGGTTCGCGTTATCGTGAAGAACGAGATGGATCAGAGCACCTCTGTCCACTGGCATGGACAAAGGGTGCCAAACGCGATGGATGGGGTGCCGTTCATAACACAGCCGCCGATCAAGCCTGGCGAAACATTCGTCTACGAATTCACCCCCGGACCGTTCGGCAGCCACATGTATCACTCCCACCACAACGCCACCGAGCAGGTTGGCAGGGGAATGTTGGGGGCGTTGATCGTTGAGCCGAAGGACAAGAGCCTGGAGCCGGCCTTCGACATCGACTACACCATGATCATGAACGACGTAATGGGCGGGTTCAC
>JBDSHD010000128.1:0-2622 GCA_039918655.1 Dehalococcoidia bacterium
CGTGTCCAGCCGCTCGCCGAGGTCACGTCCGTCCGGGTCCGCCGCAATCGTCGTCACGCCTGCGTCCCTGTATGCGCGTATCCTGTCTTTCACCATCTCGTCAGTTCCCAGCAGATTGGTCTTCAGCACCATCTCATCCGGAACAAGTTTCGTGGCCCCTTCGCGGTCACCCTCCAACCATAGTCGCTGCGCCTCGCGCGCCACATCTTCGTACCCTGCTCGCTGGAAAGCCGCGTTGTAGAAGTTGTGCTCCCGCGACCCCATCGCGCCCAGCGTGAAGGCGATTCCGGGCCTGCGTCGCGGCAAGAGCGACTCTACGTCGTCCGAAAATGCCACGGCGCCCCCAACTCTAAGGTCGATGTCCGATAGCGAGCGGCCCGCCCTCTGGGCGCCGGCTCGGATGTAGTCGAAGAACACGTCCGCGTGCTCTGGCATGAACGAGGTGCCGAGCCAGCCGTCCGCTATTTCGCCGGTCATCTCCAGGCTCTTCGGGCTTAGTGTGGCCAGGTAGATCGGCACGGGGTCAACCGCCCCAAGGGAGGACTTGATCGACTTCCCCTCGCCGCCCGGTAGGGGAAGTCGATACACCTTGCCGCTGTACGCCACGCGCTCGCCGGCCATCACCTGCCGCGCGATGTCGATAGTCTCCCGCATGCGCTGGACCGGGCGTTTGAACGGGATGCCGTGCCACCCTTCCATTACCTGTGGACCGCTGACGCCCAGGCCGAGGAGGAACCTCCCCCCCGTCAGCACCTGTAGAGTTGCCGCCGTCATGCCCACTAGCGCGGGTGTCCGCGAGCCAGCCTGGAGGATCCCCGTGCCGAGCATGATCTTTGAAGTCCGCGCCGCGACGAACGCCAACGGGGAAATCCCGTCCGACCCCCACGCCTCGGCGAACCACGCCGAGTAAACGCCCAGCTTCTCGGCTTCAATCACGAAGTCGACGGCCTCGCCCCAGTTCTCCCGGCCGAACCCGAAGCTAACAGAAGCGCGCAGGTTGCCCGTCACGAACCGCAACGCTAGCAGATGGGCGGCATGACGACAACTGTCTCGGGATCACGTTGACACCGTTCTCTTGGTTTAACGATGGCTCGTTCTGGGTTCACCAGTCACGGCCGCCCGGCTAACGCTCCATCGAACCAACGAGGAAAGGCTCGTGTGAGGCGCGGCGGACCCTCCACCTCAATATCACCAAGGTCAAGAGCAGCGGCCATGGTGCTGCTCTGTAGCCAGATGGCGTAAAGCGCCGCGATCTTGCCCCGTACCCAGAGATCGACATCGAACCCCGGTGGGTCAAAACACATAGAGACACCGTGCCCTTCGCAGACCAGCCAGGCGCGGGCTTCCTTCGCGCCCGTTGCGAGCACTTCCAGGACCACTCGCTCGCCCGGGAGTTCGTGAGTACGCATGCGGTCCTTCAGCATGCAGATCACCAGCACAGGGTCCAGGTCTTCCGGATTGGGTTCCCGGCGCCCCCAGCGCAGGCCCCAGTCGTTCATCGCATCGATCAATCCCTGGAGGTCGTTCCCGGCATCGGTCACGCTGTACGTCGTCACATTTCTGGCATTCCGGTGGCACTCGATAACACCTGCTCGTTCCAGTTTGCGAAGTCTCTCCGACAGAAGGCTCCGGGAGATGGTAGGCAGGTTGCGGGCGAGTTGGTTGAAGCGAAGTGTCCCGTACAGGAGTTCGCGCATGATGAGGGGGGTCCAGTAATCGCCGATGACGCTCGTGGTGGCCGCGACCGGACAGTAATTCGCGTACAGGTACATTCCACTACTGTACGGCCCTCCGAGCGACGCAGTCCATTTCCTGTACTATCCGGCTCACCGAGGCGGCCCTAGCGTGGCTGTTGGGAAGGTTGATGACAGCCCCCAAATTTGGTTCAGGAGGACATCACGTGTCTGACATCTACGAAATCGCTGACGGGATCTATCGAATTGCGTCATACGATCCGAATGACGGCCTAACTCTCTCACAGTTCCTGATCAAGGACGAGAAACCCCTGCTATTCCACACCGGTCCGCGCGCTCTGTTCCCCTCCACTCTGGAAGCCGTGCAGCGGATCATCGACCCGGCGGAGCTGCGCTACATCTCGTGGTCCCACCTCGAGTCGGACGAGTGCGGCGCGGCGAACGAATTCGCACGGGTCGCCCCCAACGCAGAGCTCATTCACGGAGAAGTTGGTGCGATGCTCGGCGTCAGCGATTTCTTCGAGCGGCCTGTGTCGTCGCTGGGTGATGACGAAGTCCTTGACCTCGGTCAGCACAAACTGCGCTTCCTCGTAACGCCTCATGTGCCGCATGCCTGGGACTCGATCCTGCTCTTCGAGGAGACGACTGGGACTCTATTTGCCAGCGATCTGTTCACACAGGGCGGTCCAACGCTGCCCATCACCGAGAGTGATGTTGTCGAACAGGCTGTCGAGACACACAAGATGTTCCCCGATTACCTGCCCGTCGGCCCGCACACGGCCAGGGTCTTCGAACGTCTGGAATCGCTAGCACCCAATGTCATCGCCGGGCACCACGCGCCCGCCTATTCGGGCGACACGGTGCGAGCACTTCACGATCTTCGTCAGGAACTCTTCCGGTTGGCGGAGATCAGCCTCTAGTCCGGGCC
>JBDSHD010000129.1:0-6253 GCA_039918655.1 Dehalococcoidia bacterium
ATGCGCAGGTTGTGGATCGCGGCGCCGTCGTTCGTGATGTTCAGGGTCAGGGTGGCGCCGGCCGCCACGGTCAACGCCTCCGGGTCGTAATCGGTATCGGTCATGGAAAGGTCGAACTCCACATCGCCGCCGCCGTTACCGCCGTCGTCCGTCGGTTCGGTAGTTGGCGTCCCATTTCCCCCGTCATCTCCGCCGTCTTCGTCGTCGCCACCACTACAGGCGGCAGTGAGTAAGAGCGCCGCGAGCAGTGCCAATACTAATAGAAGTTTTCGAGCCATTAGTCCTCCTTGATGAAATGATCTGCTGACAGGTTTGCATCTCGGCACCAGCTTGCAGATCGGGCCGGATGGCCTCTAACCGGTGGCCGTTTGTCCTATGCTGCCTATGAGTATAGGGCCTATCTGGTACGGGAGCACCTAGGCTCGCGGCGCTTATGGCTGGATCCCTACACCAGGCGGTGGCGAGCGGCGTAGACCACAGGACGCGGACTTCAGCATTGAGGGCGGGCTGGACGCCTGGTCAGAGATGGTACGCAACATCAGGGCAAATGGTGCGGCGGACATCGAGCACAGCCTCAACCGGCTGACGATGGCCGATGTTCCGCTCAAACTGGTAGCGCGCGATCAGCTCCAGGCCGACATCTTCTACCGCTTCAACCAGTCGTTCCAGGCCTTCTTCAACGAGGCAGCTCACGTCCCCACAGAGTTTGCTATCCCGGAGGGCGCGCATAAGTGAGTCAGGCCAATCAGAGGCGTAGCATCGAGCCCTCGATCGAATCGGTGGATGCCACACCTCTCGTGGACTATTCACAGGGCTACATCATCAGCTCCGACTGCATGGACTGTGGTGTGTGCGAGTACATGTGTCCGCAGAGCGCGATTTACGAAGCCAAGAGACAGTTCGTGATTAAGAAACAGCTATGTAACGGCTGCGGCGACTGTGTCCCGTACTGCCCGGCCCGGGCGATCGTCCTTCGCTCAGGGTTCCATGACCGGCAAGACCGCACTGTCCGCAACGTGCTGGGAGCTGTGTTGTCGGAGTCCTAGGCCGATGATAGGCGCAATAGATATGCGCCTCGCTGCCGTCGAGGCGCCTGCGGCTGACTGCCTGGAGGCAGAGACCAGGTTCGGCGCCTATTCCGTCGTCTTGAGAGCCGCTAACGGCCTCAGCGAGTGGGTCCGAGAGGTGCTGGGAATGGTCGATGGTGACTCGTATCTGGAAGTCCACGTGCCAGACTCCGTGACAGGCGCGCCAAGAGCGGTGCTGGGCGCCTTCAAGGATGGAGTTGTGGAGCTGGCCGACTTCCTGGTGGAGCGGCGACTACGGCCCAAGTGTTTGATCGGGTTGACTCACCAAAACGTCGCGAGGCCGGCCCAGAGGTTCTTGAACTTCCAGGTGTTCGCCGGGATTCCAGAAGAAGCAGTCGACTGGGAGAAAACGGCGCGGATTAATCAAGGCTATGAGAAGACGAAGCGCGCCGCTGACGGCATTCCCCGCGGGCCGCTCTGTCTCTGCTACCAGAGCCTCGAAGCGTTCATGGAATTCACCACCACCCTTCGGAACAGGAGCACGAACCTGGCGGAGAGCTGACCGTGGGCATGGCGACGGGCCTGGCGGCTGTTGCGCCTGGCTACGTCAAACAATGCGTACTGGACCCAGGAGTCGTCAGTGCGTTCGGGATACAAACATCGAAAGTGGGGCAACGTCTTACGGCGATCTCGTGAAGTGCCCGATTGAACGCTCGGGCCGGGTGTGTTTCGTTGGACTCTGGCACCCTGATCATCGGAGGAACCCGTATGCGCATCGGCATTCACTCGTTTTCTACTGGCCCAACGTTCGAGGAACAGATACAGGTGGCGGTCGACGCGGAACGGCATGGCCTGGACAGTTGTTGGTACGGGCAGATCTTCGGCCACGATGCCCTGACGTTGGCAGCGTTAGCCGGGCGGGAGACCCAGCGCATTGAGCTGGGGACGGCAGTGGCGCAGACGCATTCGCGCCACCCGTTCCACATGGCGATCCAGGCGGTCACGGTCCAGGCCGCGACTGAAGGGAGGTTCTCCCTCGGAATCGGCCCATCGCACAAGGTGCTGGTGCAGGATATGTTGGGGCTTCCGTACGATCAGGCCGCAGCGCATGTCCGGGAGTATCTTTCGGTGCTGATCCCGCTTCTGAACGATGGTCGCGTGGTGTATGGGGGCGAGAGGTATCGTGTTGCGGGTGCGCTCCAGATACCGGACGCGAAGCCTTGTCCCGTGCTCATTAGTGGCCTTGCTCCGATGATGCTGCGGTTGGCCGGGGAGGTTGCGGATGGGACGATCCTGGCGTGGGCGGGGCCCAGGACGATAGAGACGTTTTACGTGCCGCGGATCAACGAGGCGGCCGAGGCAGTGGGGCGCCCTCGCCCACGGGTCTGCGCTCTGGTGCCGGTGGCGGTAACGGATGACGTTGCGGCGGCCCGAGAGCAGGCAGCCATCACATTCGAGGTCTACGGCCGGCTGCCGAACTACCAGCGCGTGTTAGCGCGAGAGGGCGCCACGACGCCCGCGGAACTGGCAGTTGTGGGCGACGAGACCTCTGTCGAGCGGCAACTCCGCGAGGTGGCGGACGCCGGGGCGACGGATCTTATCGCCTGGGTATACCCGGTGGGTGAGGACAAGGCATTGTCGCTTGATCGTACGTGGGCGCTACTGGGTGGCCTGGCGGGCGAAATCTAGGTGAGCTGAGTGGGCCTCTCGGACTTGCACCGAGAACCTCCTGAACCCATACACAGTGGCAGAAATTGCGCCGTCGATGCCGGTATCGTATTTGGATCGGTCAGGCGGTCAAAACGATTCGGGTGCGGTAAGTCCGCTCCGGCTGCGACACCACCGGCCACCGGGGGGGACTATCGCCGATTCTGTCCCATCTCCCCAGCGCCTCCCACGTCGCCCCGTGCAGCGTTATCCAGTCGTTGAACGCCAGACCCTTCGGCTCGTTGGCGGTGCTCACGACAGCGAGGAACCGCAACAGTCCCGTGTCACCCCTCCACACCACGTGGTACTCTCCCACCGCACTTTTGCGCCAGCGGGCGGTGTAGCGCTCCACAGTGCCACCAGGCGTCCAACATGGTGCGGATCGCCCCCAAGGAAGCATCGCGGCTGGCAGCGTACAATTGAGACGAGCGGATATGGCTGCCGAGATCAGCCCGGAGCGCCAGATCGAAGAGTTGCAGGAGCGGCTTGCCCGCGCGGCCGAAGGGAGTCCGTCGCTCGCGTTGTCTCCCTCTTGGTGGCAGGAACACCTCCTCAGCTGGGCGACGAATGACCCGGACTTCCGGGTCAAGCTGCTGCGTTTTGTCGACGTGCTGCCCACCCTCCGTAGCACCCGCGCGGTGGCCGACCACGTGCGCCAGTACTTCCGCGACGCGGAGGGCCTCGTCCACACGGCCTCGGGCCTCGCCGCGCAGCCAGTGTTCCGGCCCGTTCTGTCGCGGGTCGTGCGGCAGGGGGTGTTCGCGATGGCCCACCGCTTCATCGCCGGCGATAATCCCCTGGCTGCCCTTTCCGCGCTGCGCGACCTGGCCCGTGACGGCATCGCCTACACCGTAGACCTCCTCGGCGAAGAGACACTCTCGGACGAAGAAGCCGATGCTTACCTCCGCCGCTACGTTGAACTGATCGACACGCTCGCCGCCAGCGCGTCAGAGATCAACCCGCATGGCGAGCACTGGGCAGGCGTGCCGCCCGTCAATGTCTCGATCAAGCTATCAGCTCTCTGCCCGCGCCTCGAACCCGCCGCGCCCGAATGCGTGAGCGCCTCGGCCCGCGAGCGCCTCCGCCCGCTGCTGCGCACGGCGATGGAGCACGGCGCTTTCATCAACTTCGACATGGAGCAGTTCCGCTACAAGGATCTCGTGCACCGCACGTTTGCCGACGTCGTCACGGAACCGGAGTTTGCCGCGTACCCGCATCTCGGCATCGTCGTCCAGGCCTACCTCCGTGACGCGCTCGATGACGTCGGGGCCCTGGAGGCGCTTGCCGGGCGGCGTGGCGCCCCCTTTACGGTCCGTCTTGTGAAGGGCGCCTACTGGGATGAAGAGAACATCGTCGCCAGCCAGAACGCCTGGCCGGTACCGGTCTGGGAAGAGAAACCGGACACGGACGCGAACTTCGAGCGGTGTGCCGAAGCGCTCCTTTCAGCTTGGCCGTCCCTGCGCCCTGCCTTCGGCTCACATAACCCCCGTTCGGTCGCCCATGCTGTGGTGACTGCGCGTCGGGCCGGGCTCGACCCGAAGGCTGTGGAGTTTCAGACCCTGTACGGCATGGCGGAGGGCCTTCGCACTGCCGTTGCTGAGGAGGGATACCGCACGCGGGTCTACGTCCCGGTGGGGAAGGTCATCCCGGGGATGGCGTACCTTGTCCGCCGCTTGCTCGAGAACACCTCGAACCAGGCGTGGTTCAACGTGGGCGTCACCGGGACGCCGGACGGCGGCGCCTCGCTTCAGCGACACCGGACGGCGGGAACGGCGCCGCCCGCCGAGCGCGACCAGACGTTCCGGAACGCGGCTCCCGCCCGGTACTGGATCGCCTCCGTTCGCGAACGGACTGAGAACGCGATTCGAGATCTCCGCAGCCAGTTCGGGCAGGAGTACCCGTTGTTAGTGGGCGGGCGCCGCGTGACGGACCGGCGGCTGGCCGATGTCGTCTACCCGGCGGAACCAGGCACAGTAATCGGACGCGTAGCCCAGGGATCGCGCGATGACGTCGAAGCAGCGGTGGCCTCAGCCCGCGAAGCGTACCCGGCCTGGCGCGACCGTACCGCTCACGAAAGGGCGGAGATCCTGGCGCGCGCCGCGGACATCGTGGAGTCGCGTCGGTTCGAGTTGATCGCCACGATGGTCTTCGAGAGCGCCAAACCGTGGCACGAGGCGGACGGCGACGTCATCGAGGCGATCGACTACCTGCGCTATTACCCGCTCCAGGCGGAGTCGCTCGCAGCACCGCGGCTGATGATGGCGGACGTCCCGGGCGAGCGGAACGAGTACTTCTACGAAGGCCGTGGCGTTACGGCCGTTATCGCTCCCTGGAACTTCCCCCTCGCGATCATCTGTGGGATGACAGCGGGCTCCCTCGCGGGCGGAAACGCCGCGATCCTGAAACCAGCGATGCGGTCGCCGGTAGTCGCGCACAAACTGGTCGAGATTCTGCACGCGGCCGGTGTCCCGCCCGGGGTCGTACAGTATCTACCCGGTACCGGTCGCGAGGTCGGGCAGGCAATGGTCGAGCACCAGGGCATCGATAACATCGCGTTCACCGGCAGCAACGCCGTCGGCCTCGGGATCATCGAAGCGGCAGCGCGGTCGCGCGGCGAGAGCGTCAAGCGCGTCGTGGCCGAGTTGGGCGGAAAGAACGCGGTAATCATCGACGACGACGCCGACCTGGACCAGGCGGTCTCAGGGGTTGTCGCCTCTGCCTTCGGCTACGCGGGTCAGAAGTGCAGCGCCTGCTCTCGCCTGATCATCGTCGGCTCAGCGTTCGACGAAGCACTCGCGCGGCTCAAGAACGCAGTCGAGAGCCTTGTCGTGGGTCCCCCGCACGATCCGGCGACGGTTGTTCCGCCCGTGATCGACGCTGAGGCGCGAGACCGCATCATGCAGTATATCGAGGATGGGAAGAGCACCGCCACGCTGTCGGCGCAGGGACACGCGCCGCGCAGCGGGGGTTTCTATGTGCCACCGTCAGTGTTCACGGACGTGGCGCTGGACTCACCTCTCGCGCGGGAGGAGATCTTCGGCCCGGTCCTCACGGTTTTTCGCGCGCTGGACTTCGAAGAGGCGCTGGAGGTCGCCATGGACTCGCAGTTCGGGCTCACCGGCGGCGTCTTCTCCCGCAACCCGCGACACATTGAAATGGCCCGCCAGCGCTTTCGCGTCGGCAACTTGTACATCAACCGCAACGTCACCGGCGCCGTGGTCGGGCGGCAACCGTTTGGTGGGCTACGTGGCTCCGGCGTCGGCGAGAAGGCGGGCGGGCCGGACTACGTGCGGCAGTTCATGGCCCCGCGTTCGGTGTCCGAGAACACCACAAGGCGGGGGTTCGCGCCGGAAACGGGAGCCTAGGTGTAGTTCCCACTGACGTTGTTTAGAAGAGCCGTCATTGGTGGCTTGCCTTCCAGGGCGGTATGGGGTCTGCGCTGATTATAGAACTGGAGCCAGCGACTGAGTCGATTGAGGCGGTCGCCGTTTGATTGATAGAGTCGGCTGTAGGCCCAC
>JBDSHD010000130.1:0-9329 GCA_039918655.1 Dehalococcoidia bacterium
CAATCGGCTTCGCGATCGGCGCCGGCCTGACGCTGGCGTTCAGCCCTATCGCGGGCAGCCTGGTGCCGCAGTTCGTGACGCTGGTCCGCTGGCAGGATATGTTGGTCGTCCTTCTTGCGACCGTGGTGATGTCGCTGATCGCCGGTTACGTGCCGGTGAGGCGGCTTGCCTCGATCGACCCAACCATGGTGTTTAAGGCCTAACCGATGACAGACGCAATTCTGCACATGGAGAAGGTAACGAAGACATACGGCCTCGGTGACGCCACGGTGACAGCGCTGCTGGACGTGGACTTCGAAGCGAAACCAGGCGAAGTCGTGGTGATCATGGGCCCGTCCGGCGCCGGCAAGACGACGTTCCTCACGATCGCCGGCGCGCTGACGAAACCGACATCGGGATCGGTAATGGTCTCCGGAAACGACATCGTGAACATGGGGGAAGGTGGCCTGCCGGATGTGCGGCGCGAGAAGATCGGTTTCGTCTTCCAGAGCTTCAACCTGCTGGAGTCACTCTCGGCGCTCGAGAACGTCGCGCTGGTGATGACTAAAGGGCGAGGCGGCGGAGAAAAAGCTGGACGCGACCGGGCGAGGGAGATCTTGACGATGCTGAAGCTGGATCACCGCCTGAACTCGCTACCGAAGCAACTGAGCGGCGGCGAGAAGCAGCGGGTGGCGATTGCGCGGGCGCTGGCTAACAACCCCGACTTGATACTGGCGGACGAGCCGACGGCAAACCTTGACTCGGTGCGTGGCCGCGAGGTGATGTTCCTCCTCAAGCAGATCGCGGCCGAGATGGGCAAAGCGGTGGTCATCGTGAGCCACGACCACCGCATTCGCGAGGTAGCGAGCCGGATCGTCTGGCTTGAGGACGGCACATTCCGGTCGGACGTGCTGACTGTGCGCGACCCGGTGTGCAGCCGCGTGATTGAGATGGAGGGGGCGCCCAAGTTCGAACTCGACGGCGTGTTCTCCTACTTCTGCGGAGACAACTGCCGGAAGTTGTTCGAGATGGAGCCAGCACGATACGCGGGCAAGGCCGGCTGAGCGCTCTCGCTCGTATTCAATCAGTGGCATATCCTGAGCACATGCGATACGCGATTGTTGGCACATTTCTCCTCGTCGCCGTGTTTGCCGCCTGCGGCGGAGGCGATGGCGACTCTGACTTGGCCAAGGAACTTGCAGATGTCTGTACTCAAACCGACAACGCAGACACCGATCGAATCGACGTGTCGAGCCCGGAAGAGGGTGATAAGATCACGAGCCCGCTGACGGTTACGGGAGAGATTGACACGATCGGCCAGGAGTTCTGGATTAGCGCCGTCAACGCTGACGGTGACCACGTGATCGACTACCCTGCGCGGTCACCTGAACTGGAGGAAGGGACGATGTCCCCATTCGAGATCAGCGTGCCGTTCACGGTCGGCGAAGAGACACCGGTCTGCATCTGGGTGTACCGGGAGAACGTGCAGAACGTGACCGATCAGGACGAGGCGGTCCGCATCCCCGTGCTATTCCTCCCCTCGCCCACACCTGGGGCCACCTCACAGTGATCCGGGGCGACGGGCGCCGTCCCCACGAGATCAGGCCCGTGACGATCGTGCCCGGCTACCTGCCGCACGCCGAGGGTTCGGCACTGATAACGATGGGCGGCACGTCTGTGCTCTGCGCGGTGAGTGTTGAGGACCGCGTCCCCCGCTTCGCTATCGGTTCGGGTAACGGCTGGGTTACCGCCGAGTACGGGATGTTGCCGCGCTCGACCCACACGCGGACACCACGGGAGCGCAGTGCTGGCTCCGGGAGGACAGCCGAAATCCAGCGCCTCATCGGGCGGTCGCTGCGCTCGATCGCGAGGCTTGACCTGCTGGGGGAGCGAACGTTCACGGTGGACTGCGACGTGATCATGGCGGACGGCGGCACGCGAACCGCGTCAATCACCGGCGCCTACGTGGCGCTGATCCAGGCGATGCACGGTTTGATGGAGAAAGGCGCCTACAAGTCGCTGCCGGTGCGTTGCGCCGTAGCCGCAGTGAGCGCTGGACTCGTCGATGGGATGGCGTTACTGGACCTGCCCTACGAAGAGGACTTCAAGGCCTCGGTGGACTTCAACGTGGTGTCGACGGAGGAAGGCGAGTTGGTTGAGGTGCAGGGCACGGGCGAGAGTCACCCGTTCAGCCGCGACGCGATGAACGAACTGCTGGAGCTGTGCGACAAGGGCTGTCGCGAGTTGTTCGAGGCGCAGCGGCAGGCGCTGGCAGGCGTTGGGATAACGGCGCCGGTGCCGACGGCGGCCCGTTAAACCCTAGGCGTACTCACCGAGGAACATCCCGCCGATTATGTGGACGTGCGCGTGTTCCTGACTCTGCATCGCGTCGTGACCGAAGTTGGAGAGTAGGCGGAAGCCGCCGGGGCAGTGTTCCTGGCCCATCCGCACGGCGATCTCGCCGACGTGTCCCAGGTCTGACCAGAGTTCGGCCTGCGTCATGTGCTTCTTGGGCACGGAGAGCAGCATCACGGGTACCCAGCGCAAGCGGTTGCGGAAAACGATCACCTCATCGTCGTCGTAAAGTATTTCGGCCGGCTCGCGGCCGGCGATGATGTCGCAGAAAACGCAGTAGCGTTGCACCATTCCAACGATACTGAGCGCCGGGGTTAGCGTCACCCGCTCCGCGGTTGGGCGAGGGACGCCCGGATGCTATGCTCAACTCGATGGCGGATGTCCAACCACTCCGAGCGTTGAGGTACGCACCGGCGCTCGACCTGTCGCAGGCCATCTGCCCGCCGTTTGACACGATCTCCCCCGAATTGCAGCAAGCGCTGTACGACCGTTCGCCCCACAATGCCGTGCGCATCGAACTGGCGAAAGAGAACGGTGGAAGCCGCTACGAGAACGCGGCTCGGACTCTAGGGGAGTTCATCGCCGACGGAACGCTTGTCCGCGACGAGGAGCCTGCCTATTACCTGCACCGGCTCACGTTCACAGCGGCGGGACGAGAACACACGCGACAGATGTTGTTCGCGCGGCTGCGGGTGACGCCGTGGGCGGACGGTGAGGTGCTGCCGCACGAGCAGACGTTCGGGGCGCCGAAGGAAGACCGAATCCAGAACATGCGCGCCACCGGGATCAACGCCAGCCCGGTGTTCTTGATCTACCGAGACGCGGGCGGCGCAGTCCAACAGATTCTCCAGTCCGGAAATAGTCAAACATCAGTCGCGGAATTCGCCGACGATGACGCCGAGCGTCACAGTCTGACGAGAATCGAAGGCGAAGGAACCCGCGCGCTGCGCCAGGCGCTGGGCGGTGAGAAGCTCTACATCGCAGATGGGCACCACCGCTACGAGACCGCGCTGTCCTACCGCGAGGAAGCGCGCGCGAAGTCGGCAACCTGGTCTGGAGACGAAGCGGCGAACTTCGCTTTGGTGGCCCTGGCCGCGGCGGATGATCCGGGGCTCGTGGTACTGCCGATTCACCGCGTCACACGAGGCGGGGACGGTTGGGACGAAGTGCGACCGCGGATCGAGGCGATGTTCGACGTGGCGACGGTCACGGGAGACATTGCGACGGCTCTTGCCGAGCGGGCCGGTTCACCCGCCTTTGGGCTGATCGCGCGGGAGTCCGATACCGATCTCCTGCTCACAGTGAACGATGCCGCCACCGTGAACGGCGCACTACCAAATGACCGCAGCCCCGAATGGAAAGCGCTCGACTACTCGATCGCCAATCACGCAATCATGCAGTCGTGCATGGGCCTGACTGCCAAACAAATGAAGGAGTACAAGACTGTGCAGTTCACGGCGGACGTGGCGGAGGCTGTCGCGTCGGTCCGCCAGGGCGATGCACGGTACGCGGTGATCATGAACCCGATCTCGGCCCACCGGGTGCTGGAGCTGGCGGACGCCGGGGAGCGGATGCCGCAGAAGTCGACATTCTTCTACCCGAAGGTGCCGACAGGGCTGGTGTTCAACCCGGTGCGGGATTGAATCTCAAGCACAGCCTTCGAGACCTATAGGACGCGCGCGGGACAGGGGGAATGCGCGAAACGAAATTAGAGGTGGGCCAGGCGCACGCCCACGATGCCGTCGATCTCGCGAACTTTCGCGATCTGCTCCTCTGTCATCGTTTCGTCGAGGGCAAGGACCATGAGAGCGGTTCCGCTCTTTTCGTGGCGGCCGACGTTCATGAAGCTGATGTTGACGCCCCATTCGCCCATTAGCGTGCCGACGGCGCCGATAATGCCGGGGCGGTCGCGGTTCTCGACGAGGAGCAGGTAGCCCTCGCTGGGCGGGACGTCGACCCAGTAGCCGTCGATCGACACGATGTGCGGGCCGTCGTGCGCGATGGTGCCCGATACCATCGCCTCGGCCCCCTTGCTCTTAATCCGGACAGTAATCAGGTTCGAGTAGATGGCGTGGTCTGGACTCTGCACCTGGCGGAGCTGGATGCCGCGGCGCTCGGCGATTATGTCGACATTGACGACGTTGACGTGCTCGACGCTGATGGGGGAAAGGAGGCCGCTGATGACGGCTGCCTTTAGCGGGGTCAGGTCGTTCTGGGCGATTTCGCCCGCGTAGTCGATCTCCACCTCGTCCATCTGCCCGGTGTGGAGCTGCATCGCCAGCGAGCCGATCTTCTGCGCCACCGGCACGTAAGGCGCGAGGGCGGCGTAGGTCTCGGGGTCGATCAGCGGCGCGTTGACGGCCCAACGCGCGGGCTCGCCGTTGAGCACCGCTACGATCTGGTGCGCGACATCGACGGCCACGCGCTCCTGCGCTTCCGTGGTCGAGGCGCCGAGGTGCGGAGTGACGACGACACCGGGGAGGCCGAACAGGGGATGCTCAGTGATGGGCTCCGTCTCGAAGACGTCGATTGCGGCGCCGGCGATGCGGTTCGCAGTGATCGCCTCGACGAGCGCGTTCTCGTCCACGATGCCGCCGCGGGCGGTGTTGATGATGCGCGCCGTGGGCTTCATCTTCGCGATCTCCTCGCGCCCGATGAGCTTCTTCGTGCTCTCCGTCAGGGTCGTGTGCACACTTATGAAGTCGGACTGAGTGAGAAGATCATCCATCGATGCGAGATCGACACCCAACATTCGCGCCCGCTCTTCGGGCACGAACGGGTCGTAAGCAATGACCCTCATCTCGAGACCGCGGGCGCGGCGGGCGACCTCGGAGCCCACCTGGCCGAGGCCGATGATGCCGAGAGTCTTGTCCCGCACCTCCATGCCTACGAACTTGCTCCGCTCCCATTTGCCGGAGGCGAGGGAAGCCGCCGCCGCCGGGATGTTGCGGGACATCGAGAGCATCAGGGCGATCGCGTGCTCGGCGGCCGAGGTGGTGTTGCCGGTCGGGGCGTTGACGACGACGACACCCTTCTCGGTCGCGGCGGTCACGTCGATGTTGTCGACGCCGACACCGGCGCGGCCCACGACCTGGAGATGCGTGGCGGCGTCAAGGATCTCCTTCGTAATCTTCGTCTCGCTGCGGACGACGAGGGCGTCATAGCCGTTGACAATCTTTGCCAGGTCTTCCTTTGAGAGGCCGGTCTTTATGTCGACTTGCGCGCCCGCTCGGCGCAGGATCTCGACGCCGTCTTCGGCGATGGGGTCGCATACGAGTATCTTCATCGTCGTCTCCAGGGGAATGTTGGCCATGGGGATGCCGGTTACGTCATGGATCTGCTGGCCCAGCCGCTGCGTGAGGCGGGCGCGGCCGTTCAGCACCTCGGAGAGGTGGCGGTTGGTGACGCCGAGTCTCGCGGCGAGATCCTTGAACTTCCAGCCGCGGCGGACGACCTCGGCCTTCAGCTCGTTTAGGGCGTCGTGTTCTTGAACGGTGGGCATGCGCCCACGATAGCGGTCGGTGGTGTAGGAGTCAAGATTATCTGTATTAGTTCAGAACGCGGTTAAAGCACGTCCTTCGTGCTCGGCACCTGCTCAGCAGCACGCGGGTCTATCGCGACCGCCGAACGCAGGGCGCGGGCGAGGCCCTTGAAGGCGGCTTCGGCGATGTGGTGGTCGTTGTCGCCGGCGAGGAGGCGGACGTGGAGGTTGAGGCGGCCTTCCTGGGCGAATGCTTCGAGCATGTGGGCGATGTCCTCGGACGGGAGCTGGCTGATCATGTCGCGGCCGAACTTCAGGTCAACCGACGCGTAGGGACGGCCTCCGAGGTCTACGGCCACCATCGCCAGTGCCTCGTCCATCGGGACGATGGCGTGGCCGAAACGCGTGATGCCGCGGCGCTCCCCCAGAGCCTGGTTAACCGCCTGGCCCAGTACCAAGCCCAGGTCCTCGACAAGGTGGTGTGGGTCGCGGTCGATGTCGCCGGTGGCCTCGACTTTGAGATCGAATAGCGAGTGCCGAGTCAGCGACTCCAGGAGGTGGTCGAACATGCCGATACCGGTCGAGACGTCGTACTGCCCGGTGCCGTCGATATCTAGCTGCAGCGAAACGTCAGTCTCGCGTGTCTTTCGGTCTACCGTTGCGATACGCTTCTTACTTGCCAATCGTCGCTCCCACCTCTTTCAACGCATCGACGACGCGGTCGGTGTCCTTCGCGAGCCCAACGCTGACGCGGACGCAGTTCCGGAGGCCGGCGGAGTCGAAGTACCGGATCAGGATGCCGCGCTCGCGGAGGCGATCGCGGACGTCCTTCGCGGGGACGCCGCGGACCTCGCATAGGATGAAGTTGGCGGTGGACGGGAACGGGCGCAGGAACGGCAACCCCTGCAGCAGCCCGAACAGCCGCTCGCGCTCCTGGACGATCATACGCACACGTTCCAGCAACAGATCCTTGTCCTCCAACGACGCCAGGATCGCCTGTTCGGAGGAGACGCTCTGGTTGTAGGGGATCTTGACGTTCCAGGCGACTTCCGCGAGGGCGGGCGGCATGACAGCGTAACCGGCGCGCAGGCCAGCGAGGCCCGCCCACTTGCTGAAAGTACGGACCACAATCAGGTTCTCGCGCTCAGACACCAGGCTGACCGAAGTCTCACCGGCGAATTCCGCGTAGGCCTCATCGATAACGATGGCGACCGGGTACTCGAGCAGCCGAAGAAGTTGGTCTCGTGGCAGGACGTTGCCGGTGGGGTTGTTGGGCGATGCCAGGTACATGAGCTTGGCACCGGCCGCGAGTGCACTCTCAACCGCGGCCATGTCCAGGGTGAAGTCCTCGTTTCGCGGGACCCCCACCAACCGGGCGTTGTAGACGCTTGCGAGGAACTCGTACATCCCGAAAGAGGGCGGGCAGTTCACGACGGTCTCACCCGGCGAGACGAACAATCGCGCTGTCAAGTCCAGCATCTCGTCAGAGCCGGTGCCGAGCATGATCTGCTCCGGATCGGCACCAATGTAGGCACCAATCGCTTCCCGCATCGCCCGCTGCGCTGGGTCGGGGTAGATGTGGTACTGATCAAACCGGGCGAGGCGCTCGGCTACCTTCGGGGAGGCGCCGTAGAGGTTCTCGTTGCCGTCCAGCTTCGAGATCTCCTCCGGACGCAGGCCCAGTCGGCGGGCGACTACATCGATCGGCTCCACAGGCGCGTAGCCGGGGATGCCGACCAGATGCGGCCTGATCAGGCTCTTGATCTCGATCTGTTCTCGTGTTCCGTCTGTCATTCGTTCGTCAACCTTGTCTCGATGGCCCGCGCGTGGCCGGCTAGTCCCTCTGCGTAACCGATGGCCACACCCGCCGGGCCGATCTCTGCAACAACGGCCCTGTCGAGGCGCACCAGGCTCGTGACCTTCAGGAAGTCGTGGACGCCTAGTGCGGACGAATAACGCGCGCTGCCGCCGGTCGGCATCACGTGGCTCGGCCCCGCGGTGTAGTCGCCCACGGACTCCACAGAGTATTGACCCGCAAACACACACCCAGCGTTACGTATCCGGTCGATGTACCGTTCGGCGTCATCGAGATGGAGGCAGAGGTGCTCGGCGGCGAACTCATTGGCAAGGTCTATGGCCTCGTCGATGGAATCGACTACAACGGCGCCGCCACGGGCGTCGAGCGCCATCTGTGCTGCGTCCGCGCGAGCGATCTTCCGGATCTCTTGATCGACGATGGCGCCGACCGCTTCGGCGAGCGCCTGTGAGTCGGTGAGGAGGACGGCCGTCGCCAATTCATCGTGTTCGGCGCCGGCGACCATATCGGCGGCGACCAAGCGAGGGTCTGCGTCTACATCGGCCAACACGAGCGTCTCTGACGGGCCGAAAACGCCGTCGATCCCGACCTGACCGAAGAGTTGTTTCTTAGCGAGGGTGACGAAGATGTTGCCTGGGCCACAGATCTTGTCCACACGCGACACGGTCTCGGTGCCGTACGCCAGCGCGGCGATGCCCTGAACTCCGCCCGCGCGGAAAATGGCCTTCACGCCCGCAATGTCGGCGGCCACAAGCTTGAGATCAGCGACCGAGCCGTCCTCTTTGGTGGGCGTTACCACCACGAGTTCGGTCACGCCGGCGACCCGGGCCGGGATAGCGGTCATGAGAAGGGTCGACGGGTAGATGACAGCATTGCCCGGTACATACAGGCCGACGCGACTAATCGGGCGCACAATCTGTCCGAGACCGCCCTGCTCGAACGAGCGCGCGGCGTGCTTGAGCTGCATCCGGTGGTAAGACTCGATGCGTGAGGCTGCGAGGCGCAGGGCCTCAACAAGCGACGATTCAACACGCGAGTAAGCGTCCCGCACCTCATCCGGCGAGACCTGCATGGGACAGTCAACCCGGACGCCGTCGATCTCTCGGTTGTATTTGCGCACGGCAGCGTCGCCGTTTTCACGAACGTCCGCCAGGATCCGCGACACTACGGTCGCGGCGTCCAGTTCGGCGCCAAAGACGCGGCGGATCGTTTCACGGACGACCGGGGGGAGGTCAGGCTCGTCGAGCGTGGACCGGAGTAGAAGTGACCGGCGCGCTTCCTCAGCACCGAGTACTATCCGCACGACAGGTAGTCCTTCACGGCACGGGTGGATGCATCCACCGACTCGCGCATGACGGTTTCCAGGCGTTCGCGGCCCAGGTAGCGTAGCGTCTCGTCTACCAATTCCGGTAACGACAGAACGACCTCTTCGTAATCGCCATCACTGGTTGTCTGCCCCAGTGACTCGAGGTGCGTGCGGACTCGGGTGCGGAACCGCTCCCAGTCTGGCTGGGTCTGCACGAAATCCGTCACCACGCCGTGCCAGCGGTCAAGCGTGTCGCGGTCGATGAAATCGAGTGGTATATCGAGGTCGCACTCGGCTACCGCCTGGAGAACGTGCAGCATCATGTCACTGTCGCCCCGCGTGTCCGCGTCCATAGAGAACTGAAGGGCGCGATCCATGACGTTGGCCCGGAA
>JBDSHD010000131.1:0-11096 GCA_039918655.1 Dehalococcoidia bacterium
ATCGTGAACAGCGGTGAGGCTGCCGATTAACTCCGGGTCCGTGGCCCGGCTCGCTAGCTTGTTCTCGAGATCGATCACGGCCCGGCAGAGGTCTTTTGCCATCGCCTCGTCAGCCTCACGGAGGGGAGGATCGACATTGTGCATGAAGTTGTGGACGGGGCCGTAGAAGGCGGCCTCGGCGGCCTGGCGGTCGCCCTGCTCCAGGAGCCCAAGCACGCGTGTGAGACCTGCGTCTTCTTCAACGAATGCATCGGCATCGACGATGCTGGTTCCGAGCGGGGCGAGAGCGCTGTCACAGGTACTGCCGCTAGAGCCGCCGAACGCACCGGAGACGACGAAGTAACCACCGATAAACACAAGGACGATGAGGCCCATGCCCGCGCCCCAGACCCAGTCAGGCAGGCGGGTCTGGGACGACGCGCGTCTGCTGGACCGGCGGCCGGAGTAGAGCGTGGTGCTATCTACTGAGTGCCTGTTGATCATCCGTTCCAAACTCCGATTTGAGGAAGTTGACGAGGTGCCATCGTTCCTCTTCGCTTAATTGCGCGCCGAACGAGGGCATGATCTCGCCAAGGCCATTACTAATCACGGTGAAGAAGAACTCGTCCTGATGATAGGGGACGTGGAGGCGGAAGTCAGCGGGCATTACGGGGAGCGAAGCCGCCTGCGGGCCGTCACCGCGCCCGTTCTGTCCGTGGCAAGACATGCAGTTCTGGGTGTAAAGAGACCGCCCGATCGCAATCGACTCTACGGATGCGTCGATAGGGTTCGCGCTGCCGCTGGTTTCTTTTTCCGGGAGCAGACTGATGGCCAGCATGCCGACGCCGATGACGGTGAACATTGCGGTTCCAACCCGGAGCAGGCGCGGCGACCAGTCTGCGAGGCCAGGCCACTCGGCCAACCAGACCGCCGCGATGAGCGCCAGCACCAGCACGACAACAGCGACGATCGTCAGCCAGGTGCCTGTCGCCAGCGGGAGGGCGAAGGAGCCGCCACCGGCGTAATCGGCAGCTTCCACCGGCACCGGGAATGATGCTGATACGTCGTCGACTTCCGCGCGACGGACGTCGACGCTGATAGTCCAGTTGCCAGCGTAACTGAGAAACGGCCCGACGGCGCGGTAGGCGCTGGTCCCTGCCGGTTCCATGTCAATCTCCGAGGCACCGACATCCTGCTCGGCCGAACTAAACCGCAGGCGCACTCGAAGCACATCCCCGATATCTCCACCGCTCTGAGGAAAGAGGAATACGCGGAATGAGTTCTGCCCTTCGGTATTCGGGGACACCGTCAGGTTGATGAGTACATCTTGCGCCGGTTGTATTTGCTCGTAGCCGACGACCGCCTGGGCCCCCGGCCCGGCGACCGCCTCCACTTGATCCAGTTGGCGCGACGTGGGGTGCAGTATGAGCACGGCCGCCGCGAACAAGACCGCCGCGCCCAGCGCCAGCTCGATCCGGACAGAGGTGTTGAGGCGTTTTCGCAGGTCGCCGGTGGGAAGGCCTTCCTCCAGGTCGCCCAGGAGGCGGGGACGCAGGAAGAAGGCGTTGAGACCAGCCACTGCCAGTAGAACCATCATCACGGCGAGCTTCACAAGGAGTACTCGTCCATAGGCGGTATCGGTGAGGGCGTCGAGACTGGGAATCTGAACCAGGGCGTTGATTAGGCCAGTGGCCAACAGGACGATGACGCTCGTGGCCGCGATCGTGGAGAATCGCGTTATATGGCCGGCTTGCAGGGCGCTGCGGGCCTCGCCGTCCTCGCACTTTCGGAGATACAACAAGAAGAGGATGAGCATCGCCAGCATCCCGACCCAGACTGCGCTGGACACGAGGTGCAGGAAGTCCGCTCCCACGGCCCAGAATGAGCCAGGAACGGCGTTGCCGTGGCTGACCAGAGCGACCAGCAACTGGTATCCGACCGCCGCGACGAGGGCAAGCCACGCCGCGTCTGCGGCGGACCTGTCGTGCCCGGACCGTTGCGCCATGCCGGACACCAGCAAGGCGATCACGATTACGCCCAACGCGACCTGGCGCTGGATCCAGCGATCGCCCCAGTCGTTCTTCAAGACGTCGCCAACGAACTCGAATCCGCCGAGTTGATCCGCCTGCAGAAGGAGTTCAGCAGCCCCGGTTAGCGCGAGGACCGCCACCGCCGGCCACGCCAGCAATCGCAAGTGGCGCCAGGTTGCAGAGCGACTGTCTTCGCGGACGGGACCCTGAAGTGACTTCGTCGCCGGGCGGTTGATGAATAGGAGGAAGGCAAGCGCACCCAGGAGCATTGCTCCAGCGAGGACCTGCGCCCACTTGACGATGATGTTCTGCGGTTCCGTGCTCGCCGAGCCGCCGCCGGACGCCTCGAATCGAGGGCCGGACGGCTGGCTTCCGTCTTCATTGAGCACGGTGAAGGGGAAAGATCCCTTGAACAGGTGTCCGTCCACGGAGGACAGCGATTCCCAGACGACCGTGTAGAAGCCCGGGTCGAGGTCGCCCTCGATGCCGATGGACATCTGTTCCGGTGCGGGACCGAAGACGGCCGCACCGTCGTCCACGCTGTCGCCTCCGCCATCGACGACTTCGATGCTGGAGAGTCGCTCATCGAGCGCCTCACTGTAGAAGGTCACCACCTGATCCGGAGGGATCGTCAGCTCGGCGTTGACCTGGGGATCCGAACGCACCAGGATCGCGTGAGCGTGAGCCGTGCGGGTGTTCGGGCTGACGACGAGCATTACTAGCGCCACGGCCAGCAGAGGAGCAAGCAGCGTACGGACGGACGGCTTGATCATTCCAGGATCCCCAGTGTGGTACCTGCCTCTTCGAGGATCCTGGCCGTGGTGAGTGATTCGGCGGCGATCACATCGCGATTGTAGTCACCCGCGAACTCTCGCTCGATCTGCAGAACGCTGTGGCAGAGATCGAGGGCCAACTGGAGGTCAGCGCGCCGCAACGGTCCGTCGATGTTATGGGAGAGGTTGTGAGCGTCGCCACCGAACGCCGCCCGGAGTTCGTCGGCCGGCGCGGCCAGCGCGTCTCGATCTACCTGCCTGTACGTGTCGATGACCGACGATAACCGCGCTGCGGTGAGTGGGTCAGAGGTGACAGCGCCGATCGGGTTCGAACATGGGTCGAGAGCTGATGCCGAGGAAGACGATGGGGGAGCATTAGCCAGCACATCGCGCGCCTGGGCGAGCATGTCGGCGATCGCACGAGCTTCCCGCTCTATGACGGCGACATCCAGCGTCCCTGCCATCTGGTTTTCGAGCACGATCACTCGACGGCACAGATCGCGGGCCAGACCCTCGTCGACCGCCCTGAGCGGGGCGTCGATATCGTGTGTCAGGCTATGTGCGTTGAGCGAGAAGAACAAGGTTTGAGCACCGTCCACGCGCCCGTCTGCGGCGGCATCGGCGATCTGCAACATCCCCTCGGATCCCAACAGGATGCGGGCGTCAGTTACTTCTCCGCCGGTCAGAGGCGCGACCGGATCATCGCAACCAGCCGCGCTCGCCGGTCCGCTGCCGGGATCGCCATCTCCGTACAAGCTGGACCCCGCGAAGAGGGCAGCGGAGAACAGGGCGGCGGCGATGAGCCGGGGGAGCGTGGCATGGGACCACGCGGCCAGCCACTCTTTGCTGAACCGGCTCTCGCCTGAAGGTATATCGCCGAACGCGAAACTGAAGGCAAACACCAAGAAGAAGATTACGATGACCGAAACCAGGATGCTGGCGGTAGTGGCCCCGCCGATGTGCAACTCGATCATTGCGCCGCGGGCGTTACGGCCGCCCCGGGCGCCCAGAGATCATCCAGCCACGGCCCGCGAACGCACCAGCCGACGAAGTAGGCATCGAGATAGGGATCAACCTCCGCTCCGGGGTTCAGGCGCGGGTCGGCGGTGAACGGGCGCTCGTTCGCGCCGTCACCGTCGCTGAGGAATATGCCAAACTGGTGCAAAGCCGACCAGTCCAGCGAGACGCCCGGAACGGCAATCGATCCCGTGTACGCTATCGTGCTGCCGTCGGGGGAGTATTGGGCACCGCGCTTGAAGATCTCAGAGTCTGTGATTGCAGTGTGAACACCAGTGTCGACGGCGATCTCGTAGAGTTGGAATCCGTCCTCGCTGCCACCCGCCACGAGGATGTTGTCGCCATCAGGCGCCCAGTCCGGGTCATACCACTGGAAATCTCCGCCGGGCGCGATTTGAACTGGTTCGCCGCCTGCCGAAGCGACGACGAAGATACGGGACACGCCGTCTTCGATGGTCTGGAGGTTGTAGGCGATACGATCGCCCTCCGGCGACCAGGTTACGGAGCCCGCGAACCCGAGACCGACAGTCATCAGCGTCTCTTCACTGCTGTCCATGTCGAGGAGGGTGATCTCGTGGTCCTGGGACTGCCCGTCGTAGTCGGCGACGGCTATCTGCCGACCGTCGGGTGACCAGGCGAACCCCTGCGTGGTGGGCTTTACAGTCAAAGGGTCTTCGGGTGCGCCCTCGCCCCTGATGTCGAGCATGCGGTCGACATCCGAGAACACCTGGCGCAGGTAGGCGATCTTCGAACCGTCGTCCGTGCATTGGGCGCTGATCACTATCTCCTTGTTGAAATCGACCTCCTGGCGGAACGTCTCGCCAGACACCATGTCCTGGGCGACGAGGGCACCGGACGCCTCCCTGTACAACAGGAAGGCGTCCGGTGCTTCAGGGTTGCCTCCCGGCGTCGCCGATGGCGACGTGCCGCCTCCACCCCCGCAAGCGGTCACTGTCAGGAGCAAAGCGGCGACAGCCACTATCCCGGCGTGGGTTTTCAACCCGATGATCGCCTCCCAACCACTAGTCCGGCACCACCTGCGACGACCGCAGTGGCGAGCAGGCCGACAGCAACCACCCAAATCGGCACGTCGTCGGAGTCGTCACCGCTATCAGCGGTGGGTGGCCCGGTTGGGGCCGCGGTGGGTGTCGGCGCGGGGGTGCCCTTGTCCGGTAACGTCGGCCGATTGCTAGGTGTCTCTTGAGTTGGCGGCTGACTGACGAAGAAATGGAATGCGCCCTGCGCCTCTTCCCCATCCTCATCTGAGAGGGTGTGCCAGATCACCGTATAGCGACCGTCCGAGAGGGCCGGCGCGAGTGGGGCAAGGATGTGGGTCCGGTCGATATCATCCAACTCGGAGCCCAGGTCAACCTGGTCGCCTGAGTCATTGACAACGATCAGCGAGGGTAGTCCGCCGCTGCGCGCCATCTCCTGGCCGAAGAATACATCGACCTGGGACGGTCCCTCAGCCACGACCTCACCGTCGGCGGGCGTGGAACTCTCGTATCCAGCGTGAGCGTCCACTCCGGCCACTGGAAGTCCCACGAGGAGCAAGATGAGGGCCAGCGCCGGGACGGCGGATCGCATCAAGGCGTCACGAGCCAGGGCTCGCCTCAGGGGACTCTTCACTGTGATCATCGCCTGTACCTCCAGCATCGTCTGTGGCACCGGGTGAAGCCTCTTCTTCGCCGGCGTGGCCGTCGTCACTCTCGCCCTCCGTTTGCTCCTCGCCGGCAATATAAGCGTAGGCATCGTGCTCCAGATCGTGCCAGGCAGCGTGCGCCAAGGCGATGTGCTCCTTCGCGCCTTCGAGATCGTCTGCATCGATAGAATCCCCTGCCATCTGCAGTTCGTCCTCGAACGTTACGATGATCTCCTCCAAGTCTGCCGGCCAGAGCGTACCCACGGTGACTGCATGCATGCGCTCGAGGCTTCCTGACCAGCCGGCTCCGATCTCGCTCGCCGTCGTGGCCTCCTCGTCGAGGTCGTGCAGCGCTTCCGCCCGGTAGGAGGTCATCGCGGCGGTCACAGACGTACGCGAGATATCCTCCTGGAGCGCTTCTATTTCGGCGGTGTCCACGTCCGCGTCATCATCATTGCAGGCGGACAGCCCCAGGGCGAGGACGGCGATCACGGCAAGGGCGATCAACCATCCGTTCTTGAATGAGGTCAAGACTTTATCCTCCGTTATGTATATCGCAGCGACGGGTGGCTTCACCTGTCGTCTGCTGGATCAGTCACATCAAGGTCAGACTGGGGCCTGCGGTGGACGAAGGAGCCTGATGGAGGGGGGGTCGATCGGGTGAATTTCGGCTGAGTCGATTGTGGCGAGGACAAGATCGGGCTCGGGCAAGAGCGAGGCATCACCGACCCACCACGTGCCTACAAGGCTCTGCTGCCCGGCGCATGTGGACGGTCCGAGGTGACAGTGCTGGACGTGCTCGTCGCCTCGTTCGGTTGACTCCGTTGCGCCCTCGGTTTCATGCGCGTGAGCGGGCTCAGTGGACCCGTGACCGACATACAGAAGGTTAGGGAGTATGGCTGCCAGCAGAATAAACATGGCACCTGCTCGCAGCAACTTCGCGCGTGGTATAGACACCCTTAGTTTCGGCATACTCTTCAACGATTATACGTTCGAGACTAGGATCCGGAGTCTGCCAAATGGCCCCGGCTGTGCAGGCTTCTGGCCTCCCACCAGGTGTAGAACGAGCCAACGATGAGCAACCCAGTGCCCAGCAGGGTCAACGTGAAGAAGTTGCGGATGGGAATCCACATGCTGTCGGCGCCAATGGCCAGCATCCCGTTCACGAACTCATCGGTGTCTGTCTCCAGAGTGCGGAAGGCAAAGCGCAGGCCGACTGCTGCCGCCAGGGACGGCAACGAGGAGGCGAGTGTCACGAGGGAGAGCACGAGCAGTCGGGCCTCGCGCGGGAGAACGATCAGGAGGATCCCCATGATCGCGGTGGTCATGATCCCAAGGAGTATGGCGATGATCAGGAACCCGGTGTGCACAGAGTCCCGGATGAGCCCGAGGCCGCGCTCGACGAATCCAGCCGCGGACAGGCGGTCGATGTCCTGTGACGCGTCCTGGTCCGTGGCGGTCCACGCCGACATCCCATCGGCATACAGGATAGCCGCCGATTCAGCAAGGATCCTGTCGCGAAGCGCCCCGGCCTTCAGCGTCTGCGCTTCCCCTACCGACAGCTCGACGGGAAGCGGGAATCCGGGTACCTGCACCGTGTCCCTCTCAGCTTCATCGGCGGCGACGGGGAGTTCTTCTTCGATGCGTGGCAACGACTGGTCAAGGTCTGTCATCACAGCCACGGACCTTCGAAGGATTACGTCGCCGCTCTCATCACCGGTAAGTTGGGCGGCGGTGAGTGCGAGGAAGAAGGCGGTGGCCACGGCAACGAGGACAATGGAGACAAGCGAAACGGATGCGGCCCGCAGCGTGGACATGCTAGGGGAGTTCTACAACGACGGTCCCGGCAAGCATGTCGTGCAACGCTCGCGACTCGTCGTCAAACAGGATCGGCACCAGGCCCAGGCCCAGTGGGATCACGCTGAGCGGCCAGGTGACAGTCCGAATGATCGAATGCCATGCCGAGACGTGGTAACCGTCTCGATCGGTGACGGCTATGCGGGTCGCCATCTGGCCAATGGTCTGGCCGTGCCACGACCAGAGGACGATGAAGTAAATAGGCAGGAAAAGCGCAAAGAGACTGATAATGGCTACGGCTCTGTAGCCCTCGCCATTGGTGAAGTCGGACTCACGGCCCCAGTCGGTCTGAAGGAGCAGGTAGAATCCGGCAATGGACACGAACAGGAAGAAGACCGAGGTCAGGACTATCAAGTCCAGCACACCGGACACGAGGCGAAGCCCAAAACCGGCGTAGGGGAGAGATACGATCTCCTCGTGGGCAAGCTCGTCAGCCACGGTGCTCATCGAGGTCATTACGGAGAGTATAACGTGCCACTTTACGTCGAGGTATCCCGCAGGCCATTATTCGACGCCCGCCACCAGTAGCCTTCGCGACAGGAACCCAGAGACGATGCCCTGGAGCCGGTCGAACGAGCCCCACCAGAAGTGATCCACTCCGGGCACAATCTCCAGCTCCACGTCCTCACCCAGTTGCGGGCGGTGCTGCTGCAAAAGATTGGTGTCGCAGTACTCGTCGCGATCCCCGGCGACGATCAGCACGGGTGGATTGATGTGGATCTTGACACGCGGCCCTGCCATCGTCGGTTGTGACACTGCGATGACTGCTGCCACGTCCGGGTGGGTGTCCGCGAAGCGCAGAGCCATCATGGCGCCAAAAGAATATCCGGCAAGCGCCACCCTGGATGAGTCGATCTCTGGCAGTGACTTCAAGTGGGCAACGGCGGCACCGACATCCTCAATCTCACCCTTACCGCCCTCGTGCTCGCCCTCGCTGCCGCCGACACCACGGAAATTGAATCGCAGAGCAGCGACGCCCGCCTCCAGGCTCGCCTGGACGATGGCTCCGACGACGCCGTTGTACATGTCGCCGCCGTACTGCGGGTGGGGATGACAGATGACCACACCGGGAAACGGTGGCGTCCCGTCCGGCAGATGCAGAAGGGCCTCAAGCTTGAGTGCGCCACTCTTCACCGATGCCGAGGTGCCGGGGATGATACTCACGGCTGCGTTACGCCCACGGTTCCAGATCGGGGTTTCGGACCATTTCAACGAGTCGCGGTAGTCGCAGGCTGGCGACCTGGCCGCTCGAATCGCGCGAGAGAATGATGGTTGATTGGGGATAGCCCTCAAGCTCAATGGCGAACACTTCAGGGTCGTCCACGCTCGCAGGCGATAGGCGACACCCGTCCTTCCATGGCCCCCTCTGTGTACAGCTCGGCAAGGGGAACTGTGGGATCGGTTTCGTAGAAGAGTTTGTCGAACGGCTTCTTGAGATCGTCCCGGTTAGGCACCTCGCCGATACCGCCGGTGTGGGTCAACAGGTGCCAGACCGTCAGTGAATCGCTTGGGCCATGGAACGTTATGTCCGGCAGAAGCTCGGGCACACGGGCGTCCAACGAGAGCCGTCCTTCATCCACGAGCGCCATGGTGGAGAGGCCAATCATCGTCTTCGTAATCGAGCCGATGCGATGCCGTGAATCCGGCGTATACGGTCGCTTCGCCGCGATGTCCGCCCAGCCGAAGCCTTCCGCGTGCGTCAACTCACCACCGGCGACCAAGCCGAGCCCGAGGCCGGGCAGGTGGAACCGCTCGACCATCGCCTCGACGGTGTCACGGATGCGAGAAATATCGGGGGTGAATTCTGGCACGAACGTGATGATAGCACTCCCGCGCTACACTGGCGGAATGAGCGCGTTACCCCCGTTCAACCGCCGAGCGTCGACTGGCATCGCACCGATCTACCTCTCGCACTACCAGGCAACGCCGTTGCTGCGAGCGAAAACGACCGGCGAAACGCAGGTCCGGACGTCGATCGACCTCAACCTGACGATGGTGCTGGCCAACCTTGCTGACCAGGGCGTCCTCTTGCCAGACGGCCGACTGATTGGGTGGGATGTGTTGCGCGAGGTTGAGGGCAACGAGAACGGCTGTTTCGTCGTCGACGGAGATGAAGTCGAGAAGATACAAGTCTACTCGGAAGTGACTGACCGGGTACTCACGCTATACCCTACACTGGGCCCACCCACGATGCTGGTCTCCGGCATCCCGATGCACCGGATCAAGGGCACGAACCCAATGCAGGACACGATCAGCAAGATCCGGGCCGTTTCACCCATCGGTGGGTTCGTGCTGGACACCGCCACCGGTCTGGGGTACACGGCCAGCCAGGCCTCCCGTAGCGCACACCGGGTGCTGACCGTTGAACTGGACCCGGCGGCCCACGAGATCGCACGGGTCAACCCGTGGTCGAAGGAGTTGTTCGATTCCCCGAAGATCGAGATGGTGCTGGGTGACAGCTTCGATGTCGTCCCTGCGCTCGCCGCCGAGACGTTCGATTGCATCATCCACGATCCCCCGATGTTCAGCCTTGCCGGCGAACTCTACTCGGGCGACTTCTACAAGGAGTTACGGCGCGTCCTCCGGCCCGGCGGAAAGCTGTTCCACTACATCGGCGACCCTGACAGCAAGATGAGCGGCAGCGTGACGAAAGGCGTAATCCGGCGGCTCGAAGGAGCTGGTTTTGGGCGCGTCACCCAGGTGCCGGACGCTTTCGGGGTGGTGGCAGTCAAGTAGCGCTAGGCGCCGAACGGCAGGTGCGCCCGCAAGAGTTGCATCGCCGCCAGCGGGCGCGTGGCCGTCACCCACGCCAGCGTCGCAAGAGCGGGTCCGGAGCGCGCCAGGCGGAGCAGCACCCTCGACGGGTAGTCGATGTCGGCGTATCGCGCCGCCATCGCCTGCAACTTTGGACCTTTGAGCGCGCGTACCACCCGCTCCACCTGCGCGTCGCTCATCCCCAAGCCGAAATTCCTCAACCGCCACGACTTCCGCAATTCGCGGCCGACTTCGCGCATCCACGCATGTTCGTAGATGGACAGACCTTCGCTGCTGAAATCGCCACTGGCGAAAGCGCGCTCGATCGTTCCGGAGGCGTGCCTGGCAGCGACGAGGCTTGTGTAGATGCCACCACCCGAGAACGGCTTCACCTGCCCCGCCGCATCGCCCACAAGCAGCACGTTGTCGCCATACGTACGGGGCGCGAAGGTCAGGGGAATGGTGCCACCGTACATCCGAATTGGCTCGATACCCTCGAACAGCTGCGGGAACGCCGCAGACAACCGCCGGTAGCACTCGATCGGCTTGACGCCGTTGTTCGAGCCGATGCCCACACGGACAACATCGGTTCCAGTGGGAATTATCCAGCCAAACCAGCCGGGAGCCAGGTTGCGGCCGACGAAGACATGGACGTAATCGTCGCGCCAACCCTCACCACCAGCCGGGTACTTCATCCGGCCTTCGATGCCCAGGTTGTAGGCGTATTCGGCGGGGCGTGGCAGACCGAGAGTCCGGGCGACGCGTGAGTGCGTCCCGTCCGCGCCGACGACCATGCGGGCCGTGATCGTCGAGTCATGGCCGTCAGTCGCCAGGCGAAGCTTCACAGCCCCGTTTTCACGCTCAACGTTGGTGAGGCGGGCGCGGACCATCTCGGCACCGGCCTGTTGTGCTTGCTCGGCGAGCGCCTGGTCCCACTTCACGCGGTCGATTGCCACCGCTTTAGTCTCGCCTCCACCGAGGGCGACGCTCGTGCCAGACTGGGTGTGGGCGAAGGCGCCGGTGATGCGATGGAGAATGGCGTCC
>JBDSHD010000132.1:0-3401 GCA_039918655.1 Dehalococcoidia bacterium
AGAGCCTTCACGGCCTCTACGTCATCATCGATCCCGCACTGACCCGCGGCCGTGACCCCGCCTGGATCGCGAGCGAGGCCATCGCCGGCGGCGCCCGCCTCATCCAGTGGCGCGACAAGACCCGCGAAAAGGGCCTCCAACTGCCCAACCTGCAATCCGTCCTTACCGTCTGCCGGGAAGCGAACATCCCCCTCATCGTGAACGACCACACCGACCTCGCCCTCACCGTCGGCGCCGACGGCGTACACGTCGGCCAGAAGGACCTCCCAGTCGCCGCTGTCCGCCACCTCGTGCCGCCGGACTGGATAGTCGGCGCCTCCACCAACAACGTCGAGGAGGCGGTCCAAGCCGAACGCGACGGCGCCACCTACATCGCCGTTGGCAACCTCTTCGGATCGCAGTCCAAGGCCGACACCCGTCCCGCAACCCTCGAAACGCTACGTGAGATCAAGGCCGCGGTCTCGGTCCCCGCCTGCGCCATCGGCGGCATCAACGAGACGAACGTCGGGGACGTGATCGCAGCGGGCGCGGACATTGCCGCCGTCATCTCGGCCGTGTGCAGCGCCGACGATCCGCGGACATCCACCCACTCGCTGGCGGGCGCTTTCGAAGCCTAGCCGAACCGCTCGGGCCCGAACGGAGCCAGCCGCGCGTCCAACCGCCCCTCCAGCACCAGTTCCGCCACTAATGCCCCCGTCACCGGCGCCAGCAGGATCCCGTTCCGGAAGTGCCCCGTCGCCACGTACACGTTCTCCCGCCCCAGCACTCGCCCGATCACCGGCAATCCGTCCGGCGACCCCGGTCGCAGCCCAGCCCACGCGCTCGACACCTCCGCCCGCTTCAATCCCGGCACGTATCGCGACGCCATTGCCTTCAGTCCAGTCAACCCACGCTCCGTCGTCCGCTTCCTGAACCCCGCATCCTCCACCGTCGCGCCCGCCCACAGGAACCCGTGCCGCTTCGGCACCAGGTAACCGTGCTCGCCCCAGACAGCGTGCCTCAACAGGTTCGACCGGTAAGCAATCATCTGTCCGCGCATGGGTGGTGTCTTGATTGCGAAGCCACTCCTCACCCCACCCGTCCACGGCCCCGCCGCGATCACTACGGCGTCACCCTCCACGATCCCCTCGCTCGTACGCACACCACGATCAGACACTCCAGTGACTGTCACGCCCCGTCTTATTTCCGCCCCGAGTGCCGCCGCCGCCTTCGCCAGCGCGTTCGTCCACAGCCCCGGGTTCAGGTCGGCGTCGCCCTCCGAGTACGCCGCTCCCAGGATATCCTCGCTCAACGCTGGCTCCACTCGCCGCACGTCCGCCGCGTCGATCCATTCCAGGCCATCCTGCCGGGCCGCCACCGCCTTCAGTCCTCTCGCTGACCCCGGCGTCATCGCCGTCCGCAGCATCCCCGGCCGCTTGTACTCCACGTCTATACCGGACAGGTCCTGCACGCGCTCGATCAGCTCCGGATACATTGCAAGGCTCGCCCGCCTCAGTTCGTTGAACGCCTCGTTCTCCGTGTCCTCGATCGGGGCGATCAGCATCCCCGCTGCCGCCCCCGAAGCCTCGCCACCGATCTCCCCCCGTTCCAGCACGACCACGTCCGCGCCAGCCGCCTGCAGGTGATACCCAGTCGAGCACCCAATCACACCCCCGCCGACGATGATGACCTTCATGCCTTAACTGGTGCCACTTCCCTGTCAGTGATTGATGTCACCACTCGATAGTATCGCGCCGAGCGGAGACGCCGGGCGATCAGGGAGAGTGATCCGTGAGAGTTGCAGGAACAGGCCATAGGCCTGTTCCTTTCATTTTGGCCCACAAGTCATCACGGCTCACCAAATCGCTAACCGCCTCCCACCGCTCGCACAATCTCCACGACATCGCCATCACTCACCACCGTCGCCCGCCAATCAGTACGTCGCACAATCTCCCCGTTTATCGCCACCGCCACCTCGGGCTTCACCGCCAGTATCTCCAGCAATTGCGCCACGTCAACCGCTTTTTCCAGCTTGTGCGCCTTCCCGTTGAGCGTGATTTTCACAGCCCCTTCGCCCCCTCCATCGCCTCGCGCAACAGATGCGCTTCCAGTCGCGGGTCTGGGGCCTCCAGTATCGCCCGCACTACCGCGATTCCCGACGCGCCGGTCACAATCACTGCCGCCGCTCTGTGGGCGTTGATTCCACCGATCGCGATAATAGGAGTGGCCACTCTTTCGGCAATGTCGGTGATCAGGCCCAACCCCAGTGGGTTCATCCCCGCGTGGGTAGCCGTCGCGAACACTGGCCCTGCCACGATGTAGTCCACGCCTTCCTCCTCGGCGTCCGATGCCTCCGGGGGCGAATGAACGCTCCGTCCCACGATCATTCCGTGATGCCGCACCATATCCGCCGATTCGGGAAGGTGCACCCCATCGGCGCCACCACCTACCGCCGCCTGCAGCGAACCATTCACGACTACCTTGGCGCGACCAGCAACAACCTTCACGATCCGCCGAACGAGCCGGACCAGGTCGTCGACGCCCATATCCTTCTCTCGCACCTGCACCCAGTCCACTCCACCTTCCACCGCCAGTGCTGTCTTCTCCACCAATGCGTCCTCGCCACCCGCCACGATACGGTCGGTCACCAGCATCAGGCGCGGCCGGTAAAGGTCCGGCACTTCAGAGTGGTCGCGCCATCTCACCGGCGGGGCTCGACGGCTGCGCACTGTCCTTCTTCGCGATCCGCCCCGCCAGGTGCGCCATCCTGCCTGCCTCCACGCCCAGTTTGAACGCCTCCGCCATCTTCACCGGGTCATGAGCCTGCGCGATCGCCGTGTTCACGAGCACAGCGTCGGCCCCCACTTCAAGGGCCAGCGCCGCTTCCGACGGCGCGCCCAGTCCCGCGTCCACCACCACGGGAACGCCCGCGTTCTCGATGATGATCTGGATCTCCTCCAGCGTAAATATCCCGCGCCCCGACCCAATCGGCGATCCCAGGGGCATGACTGTCGCGCAGCCGGCCTCCTCCAATCGAAGTGCCAGTACCGGGTCCGCATGGATGTACGGGAGCACCACAAACCCGTCATCGATCAGCGCCCGCGCGGCCTCCAGCGTCACAATCGGATCCGGCAGCAGGTACTTTGGGTCCGGGATCACCTCCAGCTTCACCCAGTTCGACCCCGTCAGCTCGCGCGCCAAGCATGCTGTGAACAGGGCCTCTTCAGCCGTCTTGCAGCCCGCCGTGTTCGGCAGGATGGTGTAGCGGTTCCAGTCCAGGTAGTCCATCAGGTTCGGTTCGTCCGGCTGATCAATTGGTAGTCGCCGGATCGCCACCGTCACAATCTCCGCGCCCGACGCGTCGATGGAGTCCCGCATCTCCTCCATCGTCCGGTGCTTCCCGGTGCCCACGATCAGGCGCG
>JBDSHD010000133.1:0-3531 GCA_039918655.1 Dehalococcoidia bacterium
CACAGGTCATAGTGCAGACAGCCAGGATGATCGCCGAGCGCGACCCCGCATATGCGGAGCTTTACGGACTGGAGCGGTCGGTATAGTGTTGCCGCAGCCGCTAGACCAGATCGCGAAGGGCATTGAGGCGAAGCGCGCGGAGCTAATCTCAGCGCTAAGGGGCCTCGACTCGCGCCAAACCATGCAGTCTCCCGGCGAGGACCAGTGGAACGCGGCGCAGGTCGTCGATCACTTGCTGCTGGCAGAAGGATTCACCAACGACATCACGACGATGCTTGTGAACAAGGCTCGGGCCGACGGTGAGTCTGCAGGCTTCCCGCCTGATCTGGATGCCTTCGAACCGCTGCCCCCGCCCATTAGCCTGGAAGCACCGCCTCCGATCCGGTCGCGACAGGAGCTACCCTCGGAGGAACTGATCGCGTCCCTGACAGAGATGAGCGTCCGCACCCATGCGTCGTTCGAGGCTCTGGCGACAGTCGATCCCCGAAAGTACCGGATGGCTCACCCACTGTTTGGCGAGTTGGACCTGGGCCAGTGGTGGATGGTTCATCCGGGCCACTACGAGATGCACATCATGCAGGCGCAGGCCGCGCTGGCGCCCAAGAGTTAGACGACATGCGATTCTACGAATTCGAAGCCAAACGTCTCCTGGCACGGCAGGGCGTGCGGTTGCCGGACGGGGGAACGGCTGTTGCGCCGGGCGACGCCAGCCGCATCGCGACCCAGATCGGTAGACCAGTTGTCCTCAAGTCGCAGGTTCTCTCGGGTGGGCGGATGAAGGCGGGCGGAGTTAAGTTCGCCGACACCCCGGCGGAAGCCGAAGTAGCTTGCGCCGAGATCCTCAAGTTGGAGATCAGCAACCAGCTGCCGGTCAATGTGCTCGTCGAGCGCAAGGCTCCAGTGAAGAAGGAATACTACGTCGGCGTGACCTACGACGGCGTAGCCAAGCTCCCATTGATGATCATTAGCGACATGGGCGGCATCGACATAGAAGAGGTCGCCGAGACTCACCCGGAGCATATCGCCAAGGTGCACTTCTCGACGCTCGTCCCATTCACGGACTATCGGGCCAAGGAGGCGGTGGCTTCGCTCGGGATCACGGGCGGCGAACTGACAGCACTTACGAATACACTAGCGCGCCTGGTGCGGACGTTCCTGACATATGACCTCACTCTGGCAGAGATCAACCCTCTTGCCCTGCTTGAGGACGGATCGTTCGTCGTCCTCGACTGCCACCTCGACATGGAGGAGGAGGCCCGGGAGCGTCACAAGGACATCCACGACGAACTCGGGATTGGCCTCGATGAGACGCGCCAGGGGCGCCCCCCGACGGACTTCGAGATGCGCGGCGCGCGCGTCGACTCCGTGGATCACCGTGGCGTTGCGGGGCGCGTGGTCGAGTTTGACGGCAACCTCGGTCTGGTGATCGGGGCCGGGGGCGGGTCGCTCACGATCTTCGACGCGATCCAGAAATACGGCGGACGCCCCGCGAACTACTGCGAGATCGGCGGCAACCCCAGCGTGCTCAAGGCTGCCGAACTCACGAAGCTGATCCTCAGCAAGCCCGGCGTCGACAAGATCGCCGTGATCATGAACGTCGTCTCGAATACGCGCGTCGACATCGTGGCGCGTGGCGTGATCAAGGGCGTCGTCGAGTCCGGCTTCGACCCGGCAGACAAGATCGCCGTCTTCCGCATCCCCGGCTCGTGGGAGGAAGAGGGCTTCAAACTACTCGAGAAGTACGGTGTTGAATACTTCGACCGAACCGTCGCCATGTCAGAAGCGGCGCGCCGCGCCGTGGAAAAGATCAACGCGAGCTAGCTATGTCCATTCTCGTCGACGCAAACACAACATTCATCATCCAGGGCATCACCGGCCGCGAGGCGGTAAACATGACCCGGGAATGCCTGGATTACGGCTCAAAGATCGTGGGCGGCGTGACCCCCGGCCGCGGTGGTCGTGATGTCTACGGCGTGCCCGTGTACGACACGGTCAAGGAGATCACGGCGAAGGAACGGGTGGACGGGTCTGTCATCACGGTGCCCGCTCCGTTCGTGCGTGACGCAGCCTTCGAGGCGATCGAGGCCGGGGTCAAGTTGCTGGTCATTGTCACCGAGCGCACGCCCCGATATGAGGTCGCGCAGGTGATGGAGTTGGCGCGGATGCGCGGGACCCGGGTCATCGGGCCGAACTGCCTGGGGATCATTTCTCCGGGTAAGTCGAAGATGGGCGGCATCGGCGGGACCGCCGACAGCACGCGCCGCGCATACAGGCCCGGGAACATTGGTGTTATGTCGCGCAGTGGTGGCATGGCTACGGAGATATCGAACTCCCTGACCGCAGCCGGTTTCGGCCAGAGCACCACGGTGTCGATCGGGGGCGACCCGATCATCGGCTCCACTTACGCGGAGCTGATGCCGATGTTCGAGGCCGATCCGGACACCCACGCGATCGTCATCTACTCCGAACCCGGTGGACCGATGGACGCCCAACTGTCCACATGGGTAAAGGACAACAACTCACGATTGCCGATCATCGCCTTCATGGCGGGCCGCTTCATGGACAAGATGCCCGGCATGCGGTTCGGTCACGCCGGCACGATCGTGGAGGGGAAAGCCGACACCGCGGCGGAGAAGATCCGCTGGCTGGAATCCGCGGGTATCTCGGTGGCGGAGGAGATCGGTGATATTCCGGCCCTGGTCAAGGCACGATTGGCGAAGTAACAGGAGAAATACTCGTGAGCAACGTTGACACAGTGAAGGAGATCTACGCGGCGTTTGGGCGGGGCGACGTACCCGCGATCCTGGACCACCTGGACCAGAACGTTGAGTGGGAAACCACAACAGAAGTGCCCGGCGTGCCATGGTTAGCGCCCCGGCACGGGAAGGCCAATGTGCCGGGATTCTTCGAGAGCCTGGCGCCACTCCAGATCACGCGGTTCGAGCCGCGCACGTTCTTCGCAGCAGATGGGGACAAAGTCTTCGTGATCATTCACTTCGAGGCGGACCACAACGGCAAGCACTACACCATCCCGAACAACGGACACCTCTGGGAATTCGGAGCCGACGGCAAGGTCGTGCGCTATGACCACATAACGGACACTGCGACACACCAACGCCTGGCAGGGGGAGAGTGACTTTGGCGCACGGCATGTTCATCCGGGTAGACATCGATCCGGCCGTCGCCAGGGACATCGAGCTGGCTAGGAAACTCGGGGAAGTGTGCCCGGTGAACATCTTCTCCACGAGCCTTATCGGCACTGCGGAGATCGTCACGGAGAACCTCGATGAGTGCGTGCTGTGCGATCTTTGCGTTCAGGCGGCTCCTCCCGGCGGGGTGAAGGTTCACAAGCTCTACTCCGGCGAAACGCTGGAAAGGTAAGCCAATATGGGCGCCAAGGACAAAGCTCGCGAGGTGGTAGAGAGAGCTCGCGGGGGTCTAATCGACCTCAGCCATCGTATCCACGCCAACCCCGAGCTCGGCTATCAGGAACGCCAGTCATCAGCGTGGCTGACAGAGTTCCTGGCCGCG
>JBDSHD010000134.1:0-4212 GCA_039918655.1 Dehalococcoidia bacterium
CCCGAAACCTCATCTGCCTGGCCATCGTCGCCCTCTCGGCGATCGGAGTTGCACAGGCGGCATCGTGGTACGACGACTACAGCGAAGGCCTGGCCGCCGTCCGCAGCGGAAACTGGAGCGTGGCCCGGCAGAAGATGTCCGCCGCCATCGCCGTGCGGCCGAAGGAAAACAATAAGGAACGCGCGTACGGGACGATCTTCTTCAACTACCACCCGTACTACTACCGTGGCGTTGCAAACCTGAACCTGGGCGACTATCAGCAGGCCATCACCGATCTCGAGGCCGCGACGGGTCCCGGTCCTGAGAACCTGGGTACGATCGACATGCTGCTGCAGATGGCGAAGACGCGCCAGGGGGCGGGCACGCCGACCCCGACACCTGCCCCGCAGCCGCACCAGCCAGCGCCTGTTCCCGTACAGCCGACGCCCGTACCCGTGCCTGTTCCTTCGCCTGTCCCTGCCCCGCAGGGGCTCGATCCGGCGCTCCGTTCCCGCGCGCAGGCGGAACTGAACCAGGCGCGGCAGCGGATACAGGCCGCCCAGCAGCGAAATGCCACCAACTCGCCGCAGTACCAGAGTGCGTTGCAGGCATTCACGGAGGCGAATTCGCGGCTCGGTGCCGCGAGGTCGAATGAGGATCTGCAGGCGGTGATCGCCAGTGCCGGCAACGCACAATTCATCGCTGACTCCGCAATGGCGCCCGTCATTCCGAAGACGGTCGAAGCGGGAGGGGTGGTGCTCGCCGACCCGGCGCGGCGCGTGCGTCAGGCGCTGGAGAGCTATTTTCAGGGCGACTTTGACGAGGCCGCACAGGGATTTCAGCGCCTCAGCGCGGAGATGCCTCGCAACGGCTGGATCTGGGCGTTTCTCGGCGCATCGCAGTATTCGCGGTACGCGTTCGAGGCGGACGAGCAGTACCGCAACCAGGCCGTGGCCGCGTTCAAGAAGGCGAAGCAATACCGCCGCTGGGGGAAGGACGGGCTACCGTCGAAGTACTTCTCGAGGCGGATCCGTCGCGCGTTCAACGAAACGGCAGGTTAGCCGGGCAATGAGTCTGCTTCTATGGAGGACAGGCTTCAGCCTGTCCCGTGAAACGTCAAGATCTCGGAGACAGGACAGGCTGAAGCCTGTCCTCCATTGAACCGTGAGCGTTGTAGCGATCTGTCCATTTGTCCGTGGTGCGCCGGACAAAGAAGGGGCCGGCTCTTCAGCCGGCCCCAGGCATTCTGGATTAAAGACCGCCGCCGCCGAAGTTGCTGCCGCCCGAGGACCCGCTGCCCGAGGACCCGCTGCCCGAGGACCCGCCGCCCGGGCGACCGCTGCCCGACGAGCTGCCGCTGCCCGAGGACCCGCCGCCTGGACGGCCGCCGCCGCCCGAGGTGCTGCTTCCACCGGGGAGGAGCGAGCCAACCTGCGAACCGATCGTGCTGGCGCGCTCTTTCACCGTCTCGACGACTCGGCTGATCACGCCGGGGTTGCGCTTGATGGCCTTGCGTGCTGCGCCCACTGCTGCTGCGCCGGCCATGACTGCAGCTGCGCCGGCCGCTGCTGCCACTGCGGTGCGACGCTTTGTGGTGCGACGCCGGGTCGTCTTCGCGGCTTTCTTACCTGCGGCGGCGCGCTTTGGACTCTTCCGGCTGGACTTCTTCGCTGCCGGACGACGCGACGCTGTGGACCGCTTCTTCGTGCTGCGCTTGGCGCTGGCCTTCTTAGAAGACTTCTTCCTTGAAGACTTCTTCGCTCCGCCCTTCTTGGCGGGGCTGCGACGCTTTGTGGCACGTTTGGCCGACGACTTCTTCGCGGATGACTTCTTGCTCGCTTTGCGGGATCGGCCCTTCTTCGACTTCGAAGAGCGCTTCTTTGATGCAGCCATAAAATATTCTCCTTCTCAAAGTTCGGTGTAGGGGGTCCGGTACTTGAATTCAGAGGTCACGTTGTAGTTGCGTGGCAATGTGGTTGCACCGAAGTCAATTTAGACGAACATGTCGCGATTGTCACGCCTAAGACTGCCACGTTGGACCGTGATCATCGCGGCGATGATCTTCATCGCCATCCATTCGCTCGGAATCTACCTGCTGCTTTTCAGTCGCCGTGTGTCGCGCGAGCTGGCGGATCAGAGCTGGCGCGAGCCGACCGTCATCGTCTCCGCGGCGGGTGGTCGCGAGCGCGAGATCCTCCGCGTTCACGGCGTCGGCTGGCGGCTTACCCCGCCCTTGCGCCTGGACATGCTCCCGCCGCACGTTCCGAACGCCTTCGTGGCCGCCGAGGACGTGCGATTTCGGAAGCATCTCGGGATTGATCCGATCGGAATCACCCGCGCGCTCGTCGGAAACGTGCGCGCCGGCGGCATCACAGCCGGCGGTAGCACCATCAACCAGCAGATCATCAAGGGCCGTTTCCTGACCCAGGAGCGGACGTGGCGCCGCAAGTTCGTCGAAGCCTTCCTTGCCATCGTCCTCGATGCCCGCCTCTCCAAGGACGACATCCTCGAGCTCTACCTCAACGACGTCTATCTTGGACATCACCGCGGGAGCCCGGTCCTCGGCGTCGACGAAGCAGCGCGGCTCTATTTCGGCAAAACGCCGGCACGGCTGCGCGTCGACGAGGCGGCCCTGCTGGCCAGCATCGTCCGGGCACCGAACCGGGACAACCCTCGTAAACGGCCGGACCTCGTTCGCGCCCGCCGCGACGCCATCCTCAGGATCATGGAGGAGCGTGGCTGGATCACCGAGGCGCAGATGCGGGAGGCGACGTCACGGGGAGTGGCGTTTACCGGCGGATCGCTGCCGGACACTCCGTACCCGTACTACCTTCGCGCGCTCCGCTCGGACATTGTGAAAGAGATCGGCGTCCGGCCGATCATCGAGGGTGGTCTCCGGATCGTCACGGAGATGGACGTCGAAGCTCAGGCGGCCGCGGAACGGGCGGCAGCACGCGTTCCTATCGAGCTCGGGGCACGTTACCCGTGGGTTCGGGAGCAGTCGCGGAAGGAGCCGTTGCAGACCGCGCTGCTGTCGGTCGACCCGCGGACCGGCGGGATTCGCGCGCTCGTCGGCGGCTCGAACTACGCGCAGTCGGCGTTCGACCGGACGCTCAACATGCGGCGGCAGCCCGGATCGGCGTTCAAGACGTTTGCGTATGCCGCCGCGATCGCCTCAAAAACCGCCACGACCGCCTCGCTGCTCGTCGACTCGCCGGTGAAGATCAGACTGCAGGGCGACGAAGTGTGGGAGCCTCAGAACTACGACGAGCAGTTCCGAGGCCGCGTGACCTTGCGCGAGGCATTCGAGAAATCTCTGAACGTACCCACGGTCCGGCTGACGCAGCTCGTCGGCCTGCAGCGTGTCGTCCGGACGGCGAAACAGTTCGGATTCGAGGAGGAGTTCCAGCCCATCCCGGCCCTGCCCCTTGGCGTCACCGAAGTGAGCATGCGGGAGCTGACCGCCGCCTACACGGCCTTCCCGAACCTCGGGGTGCGCGTCGAGCCGTACCTGCTCACATCCGTCACGGATCGACGGGGCGAAACGCTCTTCCAGCACCGCCGGAAAGAAGCTCGCGTCATCGACGCTGCGTCCGCCTACGTCATGCATTCGCTGCTGCGGGGCGTGGTCAGGCGGGGGACGGCATCACGGCTCAAACGCTACGGTCTCGGTTATGTCGCCGGGAAGACCGGGACGACCAATGACTACCGGGACGCCTGGTTCGTCGGCTACACGCCGGACATGGTGACGTCGGTGTGGGTCGGCTTCGATCACGGAGCTCCGCTGCGCCTGTCGTCCGCGGAGGCGGCGTTGCCCGTCTGGGGAACGTACATGCGCTCGATTCCTCACGCGCGCGCGGAGTTGAAGGCCCCCGCCGGCGTGACGTTCCGCAATATCGACCCGGAGACCGGCATGGTCTGGGCGGATGGCTGTCCGGGCCCGGAGCAGGAGGTGTTCCTCGACGGGACCGCGCCGACGCGGACATGCCCGCGCGGCATGATCGGCCGGATCGTACGGCGCGTGCTGTTCGACTCGGAGAACTTCGACGAGCCGGCTGCCATCACGTTCGAGAAGTTCCGCCGCTGGGCCAACGAGGTCGACCGCAACCGCCAGCGGGTGGAGGGGTGGACGGAGCGGGTACGGAGGGTGTTCCGGCGGTAGTGGGCGGTCGGGGCAGGAGGTAGTCGGTAGTCGGTAGCTGGTAGCTGGTAGCTGGTAGCTGGTAGCTGGTT
>JBDSHD010000135.1:0-8090 GCA_039918655.1 Dehalococcoidia bacterium
ACTGCGCCGATCATGAGGATGAGGCCGGTGCGTTGCGACTTTTCCATTACTTCGCCTCCGCGGCTTTGCGCATCTCCGGCGGCAGGAGATTGGGGATGCGGTCCTCTATCGGGTAGCGTTCGCCGCACTTCGTGCAGGTGAGCGCGCCCTGGATCACTTCGTCGCCCTGCTCTTCCGCTGCCTCGAGTTCTAGGGGCGCCTTATCCATGGGACAGGCGAGGATGTCTACCAAATCTTTTCGCATATCGTCCGGCATTGTAGCGCAGAACGGGGTCAAGGGGGAGTAGTGAACGGCTCACCCACAGACTGCGAACAGCCGTACAATCGTGGCATGACTGACGAAACGAGGCGCATCGCGCTGGACCGGCGGGTGCTGGTAGTGCGTCCGGACCGGATCGATCTGCGACCTGAGCGCGGAGCGGTGATCTTCCCGTTGATCGGACTACTGCTCAGCATTGGGCTGTTTGCCATCGTCGCGACATTCGCCTCCGATCTGTCGGTGACGGTGCTCGCCTTGCTGTTGATTCCGGGGCTGCTGTTGGCGCCGTTCTCGGGGATGGGATTGGTTTACTCCGTCATCGGTGCTTCCGTTGTGATCGAAAGAGAGAAGAAGTCGGTCCGGTTTCACCAGGGAGTGATGGGCCTTGGCATCGGCACGATCGAACTGGTGCCGTTCTGGAAGGTGGACCGGATAATCGTGGAGGACTTCTCGCTCGGCGAGGTCGCGCCGGGCGTCCTGCCGCCACCGCTGGACCTGCGGGCGTGGGACATCGTGTTGCTGAAGGTGAGCGGCAAGCGGATTTCAATCGCGCAGGTCATGTCGGCGAACACACCGGACTTGCTGGACGAGGCGTTCAACAGAACGCTGGACGCGGCCGAGGCGATCGCGGAGATGGCGGGGAGCCGCGTAGAGATCACGGCGGCGGTGGAGGAAGCGGAGGAAGCCGCGGGAGCTGTGGCCGTCAGTTCGGATGCTGAAGCATCGGTCACGGACGCCGCGCAGCAGGCGACGGGATGACTGCGGACAAGGGGTCGCGTCGCGCAGGCGTGGCGTTATTGGCAACGGCGGAGGATCAAGCGATGGCGGCCGAATGGCAAGAGGCCCTGACGGCGGAAGGGATCATGTCGGTGCTGCACGGACACCGTGGCGATGACGAGGACGACGGTACCGCCTTCACGGGCATCGACGTGCTGGTGCCGGCGAGTGCGCTGAAGCAGGCGCGGGAGATTCTCGGGCCGTCCGTTGTGCCAGCGGAGGACGACGAACGGCCGTTTCCTTGGTTGTGGCTGGCGCTGGGGCCGGCAATGTTCTTTGCGGTGGTGGTGGTGGTCGTTGCGCTGGTCGCCGCCTGAGCGTCTGATTGACAGGTTTCTCGTTTGTCGGTACTTTTCGGGTACCTGCTAGGAGAATGCCATGACGACGGAACGAAAAGAACCTGTGACCGATTGGGCCAAGGACTATGACATCTTCGACCCGTCGTATGTGAAGGATCCTTACCCCGTCTGGGATGAGCTGCGCGGCAAGTGCCCGGTAGCCCACACTGACCGTTGGGGCGGCTCCTGGATGCCGACTCGGTTCGAGGATGTGTTCGCGATTGCGCAGGACATCCAGCACTTTTCATCGCGGGACATCCTCGTTGCGCCCACGATACCAATCGACGGCGCTACCGATCCGTCGAGTCCGAACTACGCGATCGGCGCCGCGCCAATCGCATCCGACCCACCCGTACACACGTGGTCGCGCAGGCTGATCCTGCCGTCATTCTCGATGCGTTCGACGGAGCCGTATGTCGAGCACACACGGAAACTGTGCCGTTCTTTGATCGATGGCTTCATTGAAGAGGGCCGCGCAGACGCCGCCGTGGACTACGCCCAGCAGATCCCGCCGCGCGTGATCGCGATGCTCCTTGGCATCCCCCAGGAGATGGCGGGAACCTTCACTAACTGGGTGCGCGACCTGCTCGAGGTGGGATTGCAGAAGCCCGAGGTCCGCGGCCCCGCCCGCATGGCAATCATCGAATTCTTCCGGGAGCAGATCGCCGACCGGCGCAAGAACCCCGGCGACGATTTGATCAGCGTGTTGCTGGCGGCGGAGGTTGACGGCGAACCCGTGCCGGATAACCACCTTGTGGGCACGTGCCTGCTCGTGCTCGTCGCGGGCATCGACACCACATGGAGCTCGATCGGCTCGGCGCTGTGGCACCTGGCTCAGCACGACGACGACCGGCGGCGGCTGGTGAACGAGCCGGAGCTGATCGGCTCGGCGGTCGAGGAACTGCTGCGGGCATACTCGCCGGTAACGATGGCGCGCATCGTGGCGGAGGACGTGGAATACGACGGCTGCCAGATGAAGGAAGGCCAGCGAGTGCTGATGAACTTCCCGGCGGCGAACCGCGACCCTGAGAAGTTTCCCGACGCGGACAAGGTGATCATCGACCGAGCGAAGAACCCGCACGTCGCCTTCGGGGCGGGCATCCACCGCTGCGCCGGCTCCAACCTGGCGCGGATGGAGATGCGCGTTGCAATCGAAGAGTGGTTGGCGCGGATACCGGAATACCGGCTGGAGAATCCGGACGCCGTGACGTGGGCGGGCGGGCAAGTGCGAGGCCCGCGCTCGCTGCCGGTAGCCTTTCCTTAGCGAGCGCTAGAATAGCGTTGACATCCTTCCCCTCACCGGTTAACTTCGATGGGTCTAAGGAGGCAGAGCATGGTAGCTGAAAAGGACAAGAAGGTCCAGGACTGGAAGACCGACTACGATATCTTCGACGAGTCCTACATCAAGAACCCATTCCCCGTATGGGACGAGATCCGCAAAGAGTGCCCCGTCGGCCACACTGACCGGCACCTGGGATCGTGGATGCCGACCCGCTGGGAGGACCTGTTCGCGATCGCGCAGGACAACAAACGCTTTTCGTCGCGCGACGTCCTCGTGGCGCCGTTCGGCATAGCAGCCGGGTACATCCCGACCGAAGAAGACGCCCAGTTTGCGGAGGTTGCCGCCCCACCCATTACCGCCGACCCTCCGGTTCACACCTGGTCTCGGCGTCTTCTGCTGCCGCCGTTCTCGATGCGCTCGGTGGAGAAGTGGGAAGCGCTCACACGGGAGCACTGCCAGTCCCTCATCGACGGTTTCATCGACAAGGGCGAGGCGGACGGCGCCGTTGACTACGCCCAGCAGATCCCCCCTTTCGTCATCGCCGCGATGCTCGGTGTGCCGAAAGAGATGGTCCCCACGTTCACGAAGTGGGTACGAGACGTCCTCGAACTCGGCTTCGCGAACCCTGAGGGCGCTGTGAGCGCCCGGGCGGAGTTGCTCACGTTCCTCTGGGGGCACATCCAGGACCGCAAGGCGAACCCCGGGGACGACCTGATCAGCTACCTGGCGCAAGCCAAAGTGGACGGCGAGCCCGTGCCGGACCAGCACATCCTGGGCACCGGCTTCCTTATCGTCGTGGCCGGCATCGACACGACGTGGAGCAGTATCGGCTCTGCAATCTGGCACCTGGCCCAGAACCCGGGCGACCGCCACCGCATCATCAACGAACCGGAGATCATCAACACCGCCATCGAGGAACTGATCCGCGCCTACTCGCCGGTGACAATGGCCCGCTACGTCGCGAAAGACGTCGATTACAACGGCTGCCCGATGAAGGAAGGCGACCGCGTCCTGATGAACTTCCCGGCCGCGAACCGCGATCCCGCGAAGTTCCCGGACGCCGACAAGGTGATCATCGACCGCGCGACGAACCCGCACATCGGCTTTGGCGCCGGCATCCACCGCTGCGCCGGCTCAAACCTGGCACGCATGGAGATGCGCGTCTCGGTCCAGGAGTGGCTGAAGCGCATCCCGGACTTCGAGCTTGCCGACCCGGAAGCGGTGACGTGGGCGGGCGGCCAGGTTCGCGGACCGCGCTCGATGCGTGTAAAGTTTCCGGCGGGAGGCAAGGCGTAAATGAAAATCCAGGTCATAGAAGAGAAGTGCCAGGGGCACAACCGCTGCTTCGTCGTCGCGCCGGATCTGTTCGAGCTGGACGACTACGGTTACGCCCACGCCTCGAACGACGGCCAGGTGCCGGCGGGCGAGGAGGAAAAGGCCCGCCTGGCGATCGCGAACTGCCCCGAAAACGCGATCATCGTCATCGAGGAGTAGCCCCGGCCCCAACACCCCTGCCCCGTTTCCGTCATTCCCGCGGAAGCGGGAATCCATTGCGCGGCAGGGAGTCAATGCCGATGATCCACCCGGTCGCGACGATCCTGGCAGCTGGTCTTTTTGTCTCATTGCTCGCTGCCTGCGCCGGGGACTCCGGCCCGGAAGGCAGCTTCCAGGGCGACTGCCGCAAGTACGCCGAAAAGCAAGCCAGAGACTGGCGCAACTCCGAAGACGGGCTGATTCCCGGCGTCCTCACCGTCGGCTTCGTAAAGGACACGAAGATCGCCGCCGCCAAGCGCTACCTCGACACCCTGGGCACCTCGTTCGAGATCCCGTCGCCTTACCGCGAGTTCGCGGTCGTCTGCACGGACGAGGGCTGGGAGGACCACTGGGAAGGGATCCTCGACGCCGACCCGATCGTGGAGTGGGCGCACCGGGAGGGCATAACGCCGCTGGCGGGGGAGTGAAAATGTGCGCTTTTCACGCATTTTGGGCGCTTTCGTTGCTATCTAAAGTTGGATTGGACGTTGGTTTTCGTGCGTGGGGTTTGATTGTCGGGAGTAAATTCTGGGTTTTTCGTGTGTGGAGACTGCTTAATTCGTTGATTGAGCGTCCATCCAGAACGTCGGGCAGGACGATCAATCTATCTTTGCCGCGGACGAGGCCGCGGGTGACGACCTGGCCGATGATGTAGGCGGCGATGGCGTCTGCCGTGCGATTGTGGGCAGCCTCGCGCTCGGCGAGCTGGATGAGGGTTTCGCGGGCGGCGGGGCTGGCGGCGATGAGGATGCCGAGTTCGGCGAATTGCCTTGAGCGGCGCCCGTGTTTGAGGGCGTTCATGTTGCCTTTGGGCGCACCCGCGCCGGGGCGTTTTCCTCCGCGTGCCATGTTCCCGCCTCCTTCCCCGAGTTAGTCCACAGATTACACAGATGGGCGCAGATGACCTGGGGTTTAGGGTAGGGGATTTTGGGGTGGATGTTGGAGGGGGAAGTGGCACGAGTGCGCTGCGCAGGGCCAGATGTTGACAATGACCCCAATTCGTACCGGCTGCTTAGCATTCTCCCGTATACTCACCCACGATGGCGGGGACTTCTGGCTTCTTCCGACAGCGGGTGCCAGCGATCAAGCTTTCTTTAGAGCGAAACACTACAGAGGTGCCAAATGATGGTTGGTTCTACGTAGTGTTTCGAGGTGTAATCCAGGGTAGATATCGACAAAAAGCACACGCGCAGAAAATTTACTCGAAGTTGTTAGGTGAAAGTGGATATAAGCCAGAACCCGTCCGAGCACCCGAGAAGAGTCAGGCCGTCGAACGGTACCTTGATGACTTGGAGGCATACTGGCTCGACAGTCACAAGCACGCCAAGCGGGGTGGCAAGGGCCGGTTCTAGACTATGAGAGTACGCGAGCAACTGGCCCTTGAGATGCTGTATTCGGCACCGGAAGATAGCGGCTTCCGCGATGCGGCCGCGTCAGAGAACAAGTCGCTGCCGATCCACCGGTGGGTACCGTGGATCGCGGGTTTCTCCTCGCAATTTGTTCAGGATGCGATCGCGGCTTACCTGCCGAGGAAAGCGCGCAAAAGGCAGCTCATTTTGGATCCATTCGCAGGAGTCGGCACGACGCTCGTAGAAGCGATCAAGTCTGGGCACGACGCCGTCGGATACGAGATCAATCCATTCGCGGCTCTTGCTACGCGGGCGAAAATCGACTGCATCGAGGTTCACCCCGCCGGCCTTCGCGCGGAGGTTGACGCGTTCCGATACTCAATGCAGAGATTTGAGGCAGAAGCCGATAGCAGGTGGCAGGTTGATCAGACTTCGGATTTCCTGGCATCTTTTCCGGAACTCCAGAATTTTCGCCCCGCATCTTTCAAGAGCCGGATTCCGTTCTTCAGCTCCGTCATAGAGGCGAAGTTCCTTTATGCATTGGCACGAACACAGGTCTTACTGGAACCGGACAGAGCGCTGTTTCGTGCGGCCCTTGGCGCAACGATGGTTTCGTTCTCCAACTATAGCTATGAACCGAGCCTGGCTTCGCGTCCTGGCGCGGGAAAGGCATTGATCGAAAACGCATCCGTCGCCGGAGTCGTGTGCCGGAAGCTTGAAGAGATGCTCACCGATATAGAGTGGGCGCGACAGAACTTCGGTTATGACTGGATAGCCGCCAATCGGAGCGTCATACACGGATCATATTTTGACTCGGATCTCTCGCCGCGCTCGGTGTCACTCGTAGTCACCTCGCCTCCGTATATGAACAACTATCACTACGTGAGAAACACGCGGCCGCAGCTTTACTGGCTGGGGTTTATCTCAAACGGCGGTAGTAAGCACCTGGAGGAAGAAAGCTTCGGAAAATTCTGGCAGACGGTACGTCAAGGACCAAGGATCGATCTGGATTGTGATTTGCCAGACGCCGAAAGGATCGTGAGTAAACTCCGAGAGCGCAGCCCTGAGAAAGGCCAATATGGCGGTGAGGGATGGGCCAACTACGCCGCGACCTATCTCAACGACACAGATCGCTTCGTCCAGAAATTACACCGGCAGTTGAAACCTGGCGGCGTCGCCGTCATCGTCGTCGGGAACTCGATCATTCAGGGGATCGAATTCAAGATCGATCAGTTCGTTGCTCAACTTGGGCACAGTCGCGGGCTTAAAGCAGAGGCCATTCATATTGTCCGGACGAAGCGCACGGGAAACAGCATTATTGATTCTTCAGTTCGAAATGGCGATGTCGATGGGCACCGTGGGAAGACCCAGTTGTACGACGCGGCTGTGATCCTGAGACGATAAAGCTGGCGATCTAGTCGGCCAAAGGGTATTGCGTCTCCCACTTGCTCGGGTGCTTCCCTGGTCGACCGCCACCGGGCGCGTGTCGCCCGAATCCGCTGCCCTGCCACTCTGGTTGATAGTGTTGGATTAGGGCGTCTTCAGCTGCGCGTACGAACCAGTCGCCGCCGATGATTACAAATCGGCAGGTCACTTCAGCTGGATCGATGCCCTTTCGACCCGACACCTTCCTGTTGTGATCGCCAAGACGGCCGGCAAGAGTCGTACTACCCAACGCCTTGCCAGCGTAGACTATCCGGCCGTTCCGATAGAGTGCGTACACACCCTTTAAGCGAGGCGCCACCCCGGGCTCGAGCAAGTGTTCAGGGCTTGCCTCGAACTTCTCAATAAGTTGGTGGTTGTACGCCTTGTCGAACTCAAACTGAAATTCGTGCTGATCACACATATCGCCGCAGTATGTTAGCCGCAAAGCAGCTTATCGCCAATACCAAAGTTCTTAGCTGGTTGGGACTTGCCAGAATATCGCGTGCTATTTGCGTCTTGACCGACGTAGGACATATGTTCTAGTGTTGGCATATGTAAGAGCGGGCTGTAGGTGAGGATGAGGAATGGCGGAGAAGAAGAAGGGCAAGAAGGCCAAGCGGGACTTGAACTACTACGCTTCGCGGGCGACGAGCAAGGCGGAGCGGCTGGAGTTGAGCCGGGCCGGTGAGCGGACGGGGCTGGACGATGAGATCGCGCTCCTGAGGCTGCGGCTGAAGGAGGTGATGGCGGCGCCGCCGGGGGACAAGAGGGCCTGCCGGGATGTGCGGATTCTGACGGAGACGCTGTGAGTGCTGCTGAAGGCGGTTTCGGTGCAGCATAAGGTCTCGCCCCGGGCGGAGGACGATTTGGGGGAACGGATGGCGGCGGTGTTTAATTCGCTGGGGGACCAGGAAATCCTCGCCCGCCTCCTCGCCCTCAACCTCCAGCGCGAGCCCGCCTGAAGTGTTATTCCAGAATCTATGTTCCTTCTTCCTATCTAACTTTGCCCCGTCGGCGTGCGGAAAACACTTTTCTGCAAAACGAAATCGCCGGACTTGATGGAAGGTCGATGGGGGCGCGTCGGCGCTGAGAACACGTTTTTACCAAACAGTTTCTTGGTACTAATG
>JBDSHD010000136.1:0-4945 GCA_039918655.1 Dehalococcoidia bacterium
TCCCCGAGTGGGAGAAGAGCATCTGGGGTCCCGACAAGACCGCCGCGCGCGGCCCCCAGGGCGAGCGCGTCCGCCCGATGAAGAAGCTCCGCAACTGCAACGTCACCACCGTGGCGCCGACCGGCACGATCAGCATCATCGCCGGGTGCTCCAGCGGCATCGAGCCCCTCTTTGCGGTGGCGTTCATGCGGAACCAGGCCGGTGTGCTGATGCCTGACCTGAACGAGGACTTCGTCGGGATCGCCAAGGCCGAGGGGTGGCACAGCGAGGAGCTGATGGTGCGGATCGCGGAAAGCGGGCATATCCGCCACGCCGAGGTCCCGGCCAAGTGGCAGCGGGTCTTTACGACGGCCAATGAGATCAAGCCGGAGTGGCACGTCCGGATGCAGGCCGCGTTCCAGGACTTCAACGACTCCGCCATCTCCAAGACCTGCAACTTCGCCAATGACGCCGACGAGGCATACGTCGAGGAGATCTATCGCCTGGCGTACAAGCTCAACTGCAAGGGTGTGACCGTCTATCGTGACGGGAGCCGCGACATGCAGGTGCTCTCTACCGGGGCGACGGCGCAGAAGGTGGCCGACCAGGCCATCAGCTCGGGGAAGTCAGAGGCCCGGTCCGACCTCCGCGTGACCTCGACCGACCTCGTCTCGCCGACCGTTGTGGCGGCCGTTTCGGCCGCTGAAATGGCCGATCTGGCCGGTGAAATGGCCGAGAAGGATGCCCAGATCGCGCGGCTGCACAAGATGGTGGTCGACCTCGAGGCCGAGAACCTCCAGCGCCGCCAGAAGCGGATGCGCCCCGAGGCGCTGAAGGGGGTCGTACGGCGGCTCGAGAGCCCCCTCGGCACGATGTACGTGACCATCACTGAGGATGAGAAGGGGACGCCGATGGAGGTCTTCATGAGCCTCGGCAAGGCGGGTGGGGCGCTGATGGCCGATGTCGAGGCGATCGGCCGGCTCATTTCGCTGGCGCTCCGCTCGGGGATCCCGATCACCGCCATCCACCGTCAGCTCCGCGGCATCAGCTCCGACAAGGTGATGGGGCTCGGGCAGAACAAGGTGATGTCGGTGCCCGACGCCATCGGCATCGCGATCGAGAAGTGGATGCAGGAAAAGGCGGGGGTGCAGACCGAACTCCCCGGCCTCGCGGCACCGACGATGGACCGGGGGCCGATGATGGAGCAGATCAGCCACGTCATCGCCGCCGACCGCCAGATGTCGATGAAGCTCAATGAACCCCAGCTCGGCGGCGCCTGCCCCGACTGCGGCAGCCAGCTGGAGATGGCGGAAGGGTGCGCCAAGTGCCACGTGTGCGGGTTCAGTGAGTGCGGGTGATCCGACGCTAGGCTCCCTACAAGCCTGGTGAAGGACCACGGGGCGGCCTCCTAAATGGGAGGTCGCCCTCGCATCTTCGGTATCTATCGGGCGGACTGTGGCTTGCAATTGTTCCCGGGGTTGGGACATAAGGCGGTGCCAGGTTGCACGACATATCCTCAGTTTCTGCATTAAGGGCGTCCGTGCTTCCGGAGCTTAGTTCCGGAAGCGTCGTTTGGGTGCATGTCTCCGGACTGGGTGTCGATGCGAGCTCCCATGATGCCATTGGCTCGACACTGTGCCGATGTGGCTTGGGAGCAGAGCGAGGGGTGCGTCTACCGAGCACAGTCATCCTCGACTGGACGAGAACGGACGTACTCGCTGCTGAGGCGCTGGCGTACTTCACTGTCGTTGCAAGGAGGATGATGGCGATCGGGATACAAACGATCATCTGCATGCCTTCAACGAAAACGGGGTATGTCGCTATTGAAGGAATAGTCCGCGACCTGGTCAATGCCGGTGCGCGAGCCGTCCAACCAGCTACGCAGTTCAGCGACACCGCGAGCCTCCTGGCGTCGGCAGCTTCATTCCAACTCGATGATAGCGGTCAGCAAAGCGACTTCATCGAGGTGTGTGGAGAGGGAATAGCAAAGAGTGGCGCTGAGCCAAGCGTCCGTGAGATCGCCGAGGCGTTGCTCAGGGAAGCTCTGCAGAATGCGAGAACGCACTCGGAGGCAACCATGGCCGCCGGTGCTGGCCTGTCTTTTCGACGCCGTCGGCCCCGGCTAGTCCAAGTAGGGATTGCAGACGACGGTATTGGAGTCGCCCGTTCAGTCTTGGCACGCGGGGCGCATACAGACTTAAGAGAATTCGCCGATGCCACGATCGCCCTCGCGGTCGTTAACGGAACCCTCTCAGGACGAAACGCCGGTCACGGAGGGGGTGGGTTTTCGCTTGTCCTTAGGGAGGCGTTGGAGTCGTTCTCCGCTAGGGTGACCATTCGAACTGGATCCGCGCTTCTTCGGATGGAGGGCGCTGACCCGACGCGCTGGAGGATTCGACATCTAACTAGGGGATTCGGTACCCAGATCCGCTTCGAATTCCCGGTGTTGGCATCGGCAATCTCGAAGGTGTGACTCGTTGACTGAGGGGGGTGTATGTCGTACACTTGACAACATGACAATCGAACGTGCAAGCGCCAACGAGTACTTTCTCGAAGCCACGCCCCTACGGGTCGCCGATCACATCCATAGTCGCGATGCGTTTGTTGACAGTGAGGCGGCGGGCCTTGAAGTGGCGTTGTTCGAGTCGCTGGAGATGTTGCCTCCGGGGGGACTTCTACCGATCGACTTCGCTCAAGCTCGAGTCTCGTCAGAAGCAGCGAGGCGATTTCTTCGTCGGGGAATATTTCGTTTAACAGGTGGAGAACTCCCAGACCGTTTCATCGTCTTTCAAAACGCGAAGGACAGTCGTTACAACTTGAAGGTTATGCTCAAGACCGAGGGGCTCGTGGCGGTGGTTCGCACCGGAGACGCGACAACGGAGCTCATCGGGGCGGTGGACCCGGCGGTGCAACAGACCTACGACTACCTGAAGACTCGGACCGAGGGAACTGCAAAGCAGGTGGCGACGGACCTTGGCCTCGCGAACATCTCCACGGCGACCAATCGCCTCTCCAACCTGGCTGCTAGTGGCTTGGTTAGAAGGATGGGCCCCCGTCCTGCGATCGGGGGGGGAAGGGAGTACTTCTATGCGGCCGTTGCGTGATTCATTGTGCAACGCTTCATCTTGAGGAGTGAAGACTTGCGGCAAGTGCGTCGTATCGGTTACTCTCCGTTGGGCGCGTCAGCTTGAGCCACGCAAGCATAGATCATCGGAGGACGAAATGGCGAAGGGACTACTGCGGCCGGGAAACGTTGCGCCGCACTCGGGTCAGTACCAGCAGATCGGGCCGAGGGGAGGCGCAGGAAAGGAAGTGACCGTGGTCAAGGGTGAGCCGCTCCCTCCGACTCCGGCGCCCGGCACGACCTACCGACTGGTGGATCCGACGAAGAACAAGTCCGGCAGGGAATGAGGGCAAACAGCCGCAAGGTGACGATTCGGTGGCTTGCTCAAACAACCTGATCCTGGATGATGAGGAGTTGGTCCATTGGGCTCGCAGTGTCCAGAGCCTGGAACGTAAGAACTGTAACGCCGGTGGCGAGCGCTCAAGTCATCATTTTCCCGCCACAACAATCATGGTGACGAACTCACCTAGGAGCACGCAATGTCGCAGCCGAACAAGGAAGTACCGATCTCGATCGACAAGCAGCACTACAAGACCCCGAATCCTACGAGCGGTGCCGCGCTCTACGTGCTCGGAAGTGTCCCGGTTGGGTACGACCTGTGGCTCACAAACCCTGGCCCGGGGGATGACACCCTCGTGAAGAACGACGCGACGTCCATCGCTGTGAAGGAGGGGAGCCATTTCTATACCGCGAAGAGCACCTTGAATCCTGGAGCCGAGTGATGGGCACCCCTCTACTCAGCGAATCCGCCCTGATTCAGGAGGGAGACGAGCTGCTGCCTGAAGACGACGTCAAGTTCCTCAAGCGGAAAGGGTATTCGTACCGCGCTCAGCGCGAGGCTAGCAGTGTCCTCTTGGTGATCCTTGGGTTCGTCCTTCCAGACGCGTACACACCATCGATCTGTGACTTGCTGATAGTTCTCCCAGCGGGGTATCCGGGCGGAAATCCGGACATGTTCTGGACGACTCCGGGAATCTCACTCGTCCGCGGCGGAGGGCCGCTGACAGCAGACCACATCCAAGCATTCTTGGGGCGTTCCTGGCAGAGGTGGTCCCGACACTATCAGACGACTTGGCGCTCTGGCATCGACGGTCTTGAGACCTACATGGGCGCAGTACGGAGCGAATTGATGCGGGGTCTGTGATGCGCTACGGGATCACCTTCCTTGAAGGGCAGTACAAGGAGCTCCAGGAGCACCTTTTCGAAGGCGCTACAACCGAACGCGCGGCGTACATGCTATGTGGAGTCGTCGCCGCAGGCGAGGAAACTCGCCTGCTTGTGAGGGAGATCCATCCGCTGGGAGCGGACGAGGTCGAGTCGGCAACTCCATCAAGTATGTCGATCCTCTCTTGGTCTTACGTGCGCCAACTGAAGCGTGCGGACGAGCGGTCGGCGGCTTTGGTGTTTGTGCACTCACATCCAGAGGGCCATGCAGGGTTCTCCCGTGCGGACGATGAGAATGAGCGTGCGTTGTTTGCGACCGCGCACATCCGGGTGGCGAGTGTCAAAGTGCATGCCAGCCTGGTGTTCGCCGGCCCGGACAAGCCGTTCGGTCGAGTGTGGTTGGATGGAGGCGCGACCTGCGCAGTAGAGACGATCCGAGTGGTCGGCGAGCGCTTCAGTTTTCTTCGAGCTTCTCAGGATGATGGCGAGACATCGGTAGCCGATCGACCGCTCGAGGACTTTGCCGTCTTCGATCGACAGGCTCGTGCGTTCGGAGGTGGCCTGCAACCTACTCTGAGTGCGCTCAAGGTCGGAATTGTTGGTGCTGGGGGTACAGGGTCGAGCGTGGCCGAGCAGCTGATACGATTGGGGGTCGGGCACCTTGTTGTCATCGACGAA
>JBDSHD010000137.1:0-3711 GCA_039918655.1 Dehalococcoidia bacterium
TCGCGCCGAGAGTGGCGTTCTTCTTCGCGTCGTTCACCAACCTGATTGAGGAAGTGGCCAAGTTCCGGGCGGCGAGGCGGATTTGGGCGCACATTTCGACCGATCGATTTGGTGCGAAGGACCCACGCAGCACGATGCTCCGATTCCACACGCAGACCGGCGGTTCAACGCTGACCGCGCAGCAAGTCGAGAACAACATCGTGCGGACGACGATCCAGGCGCTGGCGGCGGTGCTGGGCGGTACGCAGTCCCTGCACACGAACTCCATGGACGAGGCCCTGGCCCTGCCGACAGAGAAGTCGGTGCAGATCGCTCTGCGCACGCAGCAAGTAATCGCCTTCGAGAGCGGCGTCGCAGATGTGATCGACCCCTTTGCGGGTTCCTACTACGTGGAGACTCTGACCGACCGCATCGAAGCCGAGGCGATGAAGTACATCGACCGGATCGAGGACATGGGCGGCTCCCTCCGCGCGATCGAGAACGGCTACCAGCAGCGCGAGATCCAGGAGGCATCGTACCGGTATCAACGATCCGTGGACGAGGGCTATCGGTACGTTGTGGGCGTCAACAAGTTCCAGACGGAAGAGGAAGAGCCGCCGGAGATCCTGCGGGTGCGGGAGGAGGTTGTGCGCCGGCAGATCGACCGCCTGAACCGTGTGCGGGCGGAACGAGACGAATCGAAGGCCCAGCAGATGCTGCGGCTGATCGAAGACGCGGCGAAGTCGGACGCGAACCTGATGCCTATTCTGATCGAGAGCGTTGAGAACTACGTGACGCTCGGCGAGATCTGCGACGTGCTGCGGGGGGTCTTCGGCATCCAGCACGAGTTCATGGTGTTCTAGGGGGCGACTGTGTCTGAGATGACAGAGTCCCAGCGCGAGGAGTTCCTCGGTGAGCGGCGCTACGGCATCCTCACGACGCTCCGCCATGACGGACGGCCCGTTTCCCTGCCGGTTTGGTTCGACTGGGACGGCCAGAAGGTGAGCATCTTCGCGCACCACGAGAGCGCCAAGATCAGGCGCCTCCGCCGCGACCCGCGCGCTTCGCTGCTGGCTGCCAACTTCCCCGGTGAGCAGGAGTCATGGGTGGCCTTCGACGGCAGTATCACCATCAAACCGGGTGGTCTCGATGTCGCCGAAAGGCTGACTCCACGCTATTACCTGCCCGACGACCCTCGGCGAAAGGAGCTCGACGAATGGCGCAAGACCCCCGACGATTGGCTTACACTCGAGCTGTTGCCCGAGGCAATCCGAACACACATTGACTAACGGAGGAGCCAGATGACGCGCAATAACCTGCTTGCCGACCTGGACACCGCCTTCGCCGAACTCCAACAGGCGATGGACGGTCTGACTCACCAGCAGAAACTCCAGCGCTGGTTCGGAGACTGGTGCGTTTACGACATCTGCAGCCACATCATCGGCTGGCACCACGAGATGGACGACGCACTGGAACGGATCGCACGCGGTGAACGCCCCGTGCCGGAGGGCGTCGATTACAGCGATGCTGACTCCTGGAATGCACGCTTCATCGAGACCTGGGTGCAGTCGAGCGGTGAGGCCGTGCTCCAGGAACTGGAGACGAGCAAGGTCCTCTTCGTGACGGCTGCGCGGCTGGTCCCAGAAGACAAGTTCGAAGACGGACGCGCCGCGTTCCGTATCTTGCACGCAACCGCCATCGACCATTATCGCGAGCACGCGAAGGACATCCGTGAATGGCGCGAGCGGGAGGGCGTTTGAGGGGCCTGACCGACCGAGACCAGATCACGCACGATATGCAGGCGGCGCGCTCTCGCGTTCTAGCGGCGGTCGCAGGGCTGACCGACGAACAGGCGTCCCGTCCGGCGGACGACGGCTGGTCCGTCAAGGACCAGCTCAACCACCTCACGATGTGTGACGAGATCCGGTTTTTCGAGATCGGCCGCGTCGCGCGCGGCGGCGCCCCTGCGTTCCAGCGTTTCGATGGCGCACCCATGGATACCTTCAACGAGACGATCGCCGTCCTACGCCGGGACCTTTCGCTGGAGCAAGCACTATCAGACCTGGCATTCGCCCGTTCCCTCGTCGTGGAAGCGATCGCCGGCGCACCGGAGCACGCTCTCGATCCGCGCGCCTACGGTGAGCACGGGTACGCAGTCAACGGCAGCATCGAGCACGACCACAGTCACGCGGAGGCAATCGAGGCGTGGCGCAAGAGAGAGGGCGCATGAGAGACGCAACAGTAGCATAATAGATGTGTTATTCTGGAATGGTGCTACCTGCTTCCCCCCTAAAACATAAATATGCAAAACGAAATCGAAGGCGGCCGATTCCCCCTCTTCTGCCAAAAACACAAAATTGCGAAACAGTTTCCGGATGCTAATAGTGACATTCCCCTCTTTGGTCCTCCGGTCAATTAGCCTACCCTTCGCCCTTCGCCCTTTCACTCTTCCCCTTCCCGCCGTCACGGGCTTTTCGTAGGATGGGCGCAGCATCACACCTCGATTGGAGGAGCCCATGATCGACAAGATCCACCACATTGGCATCGCGGTCCACGATCTGGACAAGTCGCTGGAGTTCTATCGTGACACGCTGGGACTGCACGTCCACGCGCTGGACACGGTGGAGGACCAGGGGGTGCGGGCGGCGCTGCTGACGATCGGGAACAGCGAGATCGAACTGCTGGAGCCGACGAACCCGGAAGCGAACATGGCGAAGTTCCTTGAACGCAAGGGCGAGGGGCTGCACCACATCTGTTTCCAGACTGAGGACGTGGACGGCGAGCTGGAAATCTTGAAGGCGAAGGGCGTGGAGCTCGTCGACCAGAAGTCGCGCGGCGGCCTGGCCGGGATGATCTGCTTCCTACACCCGAAGGCAAGCAGGGGCGTCCTTGTCGAGCTGGCCACGCCGATGGATATCTACAAGGGCGCGGGGGCATAGGAGCACAATGAAGATCAAGAAGCTCGACCACGTAGTGATCGCCACCACCGACCTGGACCAGGCGCTCCAGCTCTGGGAGCGCAATGTGGGGCTCACCCCCGATACCAGCCTCGACCAACCTCGCGGTGCCGGTTTCAAAGTGGCGCGACTACCAATCGGCGAGTCGTTCCTGGAGCTGGTTCAGCCGCTGGAAGGCTCCGGCCGGTTTCACGAGCAGGTGCAGGAGCGGGGGGAGGGCCTGTTCTCGATTAGCGTTGAGGTCGAGGACCTTGAAGGGGCGGTAACCCACCTGCGGGAGAAGGGTGCCACGGTCTCGGAGCCCGAGGCGAGCATTTGGCCTGACGCGCGGGTGGCGCGGATCAACGCGGGATCAACGCACGGGGTCTCAATCCAGCTGATCGAACGGGCGTAAACGCCCTGTCGTCAGGGACTTAGTGTAGCCTTGACACCTTCTCCGGCCCTTGATAAGCTTTTCTTGTTGGAGTAAGTGTAAAAGATACACTAACTCAAAGGCGAGAAAGGCGACGATGGTCACAGAGGCTCGACCCCGGCCCGCTCTAATAGAGGAACTTGACGTCCTCAACGAGGCGAACGAGTGCATCATAGACCGGCCCATCGACACGCAACCCCTCTCAGCAGAGCACGCCTTCGCCTTCTGGCAGAAGGACATCCCGGAGGTTTACTGGGACCTAGACGGCGACCAGCTGCGTGACCGGATCGCGATCTCGCGCGCGAAGCTCGGCACGCGGGCCGTCGTCCTGGGACACCACTACCAGCGCGAAGACATAGTCCA
>JBDSHD010000138.1:0-11066 GCA_039918655.1 Dehalococcoidia bacterium
GGGATGCGGAAGTACAGACCGCTGAGGAGGTAGGTCGCGCCGAAGACGAGGAGTACACTCGTTGGATTGAAGCCGTTGGCGATGATGAGTGTGGCAACTATCGGGATCATCACGCCGATGTCCCCTAGCCCACCATTCAACTCCTGTGCGTCGAAACGCAGGCCCCGGGTCAGTCCGGTGAGCTTGGGGGGGCTAAGCGGTCGCCACACGCTGCCGCCGCTGAACCCAGTGATGGCGCGCGAAATCGAGGTCAGCAACAGTGTTCATGTTGAACCCGCTCAGGTTGCCTGGATCGATCCTGCCAACCTGTCGCTCGCCAATGAATCGCACGGGTATCCGGTCTAGCAGTGACCGCATGGAGTTGTCGCCCAGCCGCAGCATACACTCGGCCGTCGGCAAGCAGGTCGTGGAGTATGCCGCCTGTAAAGGTTGCGGTGAACCGCCGAACACCGGGACCGCCGCGGCGCAGTCATCTAGGCGATCAAGGAGATGAGCGAGTAATTTCGGGTCGACAAATGGCATGTCACAAGCGACGACGATACAGGTGCTATTGGACGCGGACCGCATGCCAGCGACCACGCCGGCCAGTGGCCCGCCGGTGCCCGGTGGGTCATCGACACACGTTACGCGGGGGATGCCGGCGAAATCGTGTGAGCGTCTTCCCGCTGCGATGACAACGTCATCGCAGACAAGGAAAACAGCGTCGAGCACACGGCGAAGAACCGTGCCCCCGCCGATTTCGAGGTAGGCCTTGTCACGACCCATTCGCTGGCTTGATCCTCCTGCGAGGACAATGCCGGTTGCCCGAGGTTTCATGACTCCCGGTTCTCACTGACCAGATCGCTGCATCTGGGACGGAGACCAAATCGTGATTCGATCAGATCGGCGACGGCCTCCGCATTATCAAGCCGGAATTGCGGCACCGCATAGCTGAATGGTTCATCAGTCACGATAGCAAGAAGGTCATCCAGTCGCGCCGTCAGAACATGACTGTGGGCAGCCCGCGATACTTCGATCTTCATGGCCCCGGCGCCGCGATACCCTTCTGTCAGCACTATGTCCACCCGGCCGTTGACCATGGCAACGAGGTCTTGCAGGTCATACTCGTGCTGGGGGCGCTCGATCAGAGCGAGCTTGTCCGGCGATGACAGGACAACGATATCGCTGCCGGCCTGAGTAAGGCGCCAGGAATCCTTGCCCGCATAGTCGATCTCGAACCTGTGAACGTCGTGCTTGATCGCGGCGAGGCGATACCCACGCCCCTTCAATACGGGGATCAATCGTTCCAGGAAGGTCGTCTTGCCGACCCCTGAGTTCCCGACAAAGCTGATTACCGGTGTCATTGTGTCCCCCCTTGTTCACGAACCTGTCGACAATCTATTCCCTCGCGGGAAGACCGTCAGTCGGGCGTGACGAGGGATTTGCGTGTGAGGCGCTGCCCCACTTCTGTCATTCGCCGGGGACCAGGTACCCCTGTTTCAATGCGTATCGGATCAGCTCAGACCTGTGATGGAGATTGAGCTTCTCCATGATCCTCTGTCTGTAGGTATCCACCGTCTTGGGACTGATCACCAACTGCTCCGCGATCTCGTTGTTGGTGTACCCCTCGGCTGTGGCCTTGAGGACCTCTCGCTCGCGATTCGTTAGTGGCGCCTTCTCAGAGGCGTGTTTGCTGCCCCCGCGTAGGTACTCACCAAGCAGCTTCTTGATGGCCGACGGGTAGAGGAATACCTCACCCCTGCTCGCGGTTCTGATGGCATCGATTAACTCTCGGTCGGCGGAGCTCTTGTGGACGTAACCTGATGCGCCTGCCTTGAGCGTTTTGAAGAGATACTCCTCATCGGCATGCACGGTCAGTATCACTATCTTCGCGGGCAGTCCGAGTTCGTTTATCTCGGCTGCCGCCGCCAGGCCGTCGACTTCCGGCATCGAGATGTCCATGACCACGACATCCGGTCGCAGGGTTTCCGTCAATTGCACGGCCTCGCGCCCGTTTGACGCCTCGCCCACCACATCGAAGTCCGGTTCCATACTGAGGAGAGCCCTCAGTCCGGACCTCAGGACCCGGTGGTCGTCGGCCAACAGGATGCGCACCTTCGCCTTCGCTTCGGCTTGCGTCATGGGATCCTCCTTTTTCGTCGCTGCGTTGCCAGGGGTACTCGCGCGGTTATCTGCGTGCCGGTGCCGGTGGCCGAGACGACGTCCAGTTCGCCAGAGACGAGCGCGAGCCTTTCTCGCATCCCGAAGATGCCCAGGCCCGATCCGTACGGCCGGGCGAGCTCGTCCTTGTCGAACCCGATGCCATCATCCTGAATGACGAGGGTAACGTGGTCGCGACCTGCCTTCAAGGAGACGGCGGCGTGGGTCGCGGACGCGTACTTGGCGATGTTGTTCAGTGCCTCCTGGGCAACCCGGTAAAGAACCAGTTCTACGTCGCGTGGGAGCCTCCTGCGCAAACGGCTCGCGTCCACGCTCACGTCTGCGCCGGTGTTCTCTGCAAACCTGGCGGCGATAGCGTCCAGGGCGGGGACGAGGCCGAGGTCGTCGAGCGAGGCTGGGCGCAGGTCCATCGCCATGCGGCGGACGGAATCGAGGGCCTGGGACGTGAGCTCGCGGAGTTCCTCCACATTGCGGAGGACGGTGGGATCATCAGTCGCGCGCTCGAGCAGGCGCAACCGGACGATGATGGAGGCGAGCGATTGGGCCGTGTCGTCGTGCAATTCGCGCGCTATGCGCTTGCGCTCGGCCTCGTGCGCGGTGAGGACCTGGGATGACATCTCCTGGATGCGGGCGTGGTATTGGCGAGCCTCGTCGAGCGAGAGACTGAGTTCGTCCAATACGCCCACGACGTAGCCACGGTTGCCGCAGAGGGTGCAGCCGAGCGGCGGAGATGGCACTCCCGAGGGGAGTTGGTATCCATTCGAGTGTCCTGAGCAGCGCCGGCTGACGGTGGAGATGAGGGTTGCATCGAGAAGATGGATCGCCTGTTGCACCAACTTGTAGGTCTCAAGGTCTGCCCCCGCGCCATCGGAGGTTAATCCTGCCCCTTCGAGCGCACGGAGGTGCCGCTTCACATCGTTGACGGGAAGGCCAAGTTCGCGACCGATTTCCAGAGGGCTGGTCTCGCCGCGGGCCAGCACTTTCAGGATCGTTAAACGCGCCGGATGCGCCAGGCACCGGAGGAGAGGTGTGACGTCCGGACGCGATGTCAGCGCGGGTACCGAGTTATCCAGAATGGCTGTTGGTGCGGAAGGTGACCCGTTCGATACGCTCATACGACTCTCGGGTGGTGCGGCGATGCCCCACCAGAATTTCCTCTAGCCACACCGTAGAGTCTTCCTCTGCCCCACAGACAGTGCCATACGGCCCTGCCAAAATGCATGTGGAGTATGGGCATGACGACATTGGTGGGAGACGCTGATCGGGGCATAGTCATAGCTGACCGTAACCCTCACGTTCGGGAGACGCTTCGACGTGTATTGCGCCAGATGGGAATTCAGTCAGTGACGTTGGAGGCTACAACCTTTCGCGAAGCGCTGCGAATCGTGAGGACGACCGGAGCCCGGATCGTCCTCCTTGACGTTGAGCTGGCCATGGCGCAGCCGGCAGCCCGACTGCGGCGGATCGTCGCCGGCATATCGGGACTGCTGGTCGTCGTTCTCCTGAACGAAGACCTGCCAGGGTATCGTCAGGCCATCGCCGATCGGTGGGGATACGATTGTGTCGCCAAGGAACGCGCTGAGGCCGAACTGCCGTCAGCGCTCCGGGACATCATCACTCCGCTCCACGCTCGACAAGCTTGATCGGGTGGCACGAGGTCTCTAGGGCCACAGTCACAGCGCCACCTTGATTCCCGTAGTATTTTCGTCCTGTTGCTAGCAGTGTGGGGCCACACCCGACGCCCTTTTGTTGGTGGTTGCCCGATGGCCGGCTCACAACTCGCGCCTGATGCTGGCCGTATGAAAGTGAGGCACGTGGAGGCTGAGGATGTCGCCCTGCTCGACCCGGGATCGGACGTGTGGAACGGGGCGAACAGTACAGATATTTTGCTCGATTCCACCCCCCTTACCGCCCAACCGTCAATGTACGTGCAGGCAAAGTGGGAGAACCTGGAGTATGGGCGAACTCGGAATCTGGCTGTGAGGGCCGCCCACAATAACGACAGGATCTATTTCCGCCTGCAATGGGAAGATCCATCTGCTGAAGACGGGATCCGAGACACAGACCAATTCCCGGATGCCGCCGCGGTGCTATTCCCCGTTGCGGACGATGCGCCGTTGCAGAGCATGGGCTCACCAAAGCAGCCCGTGAACGCCTGGTACTGGCGACCGGATCTGGAGTCGCCGTACAGCATCACTGCCCAGGGAACCGGCACGACTCGGCGGACGGTGGATCCCGAGCTCGGCGCTATGGGTGGGTACTCTTCCGGCCGCTGGAGCGTGGTAGTCCGCCGGGCGTTCCAATCGAACGGCGACCAGTACGTCGTTCTGGCACCGGGCGAAGCGCGGAAAGTGGCATTCGCGGTCTGGCAGGGCGGAAACCAGGAGCGGGGCGGTCTCAAGGCTGTGACGCTGGAATGGCAACCGCTGGAGATAGACGCGTAATGGCCCCCAAACCGCCCAACGTCAAACGGCAATTGGCGGCGGTGTTCGACATGAACAAGTGCCTGGGTTGTCAGACCTGCACTGTTGCCTGCAAGACGCTTTGGACTGATGAAGAAGGCATGGAATACATGTGGTGGAACATCGTGTCTACCATGCCCGGGAAGGGAACTCCGAAGGACTGGCAGGAACTGGGCGGTGGTTTTCCGGATGGTGGGGATCCAAAGCCCAGTCGTATCCCGAAGGTCGAGGAGTACGGCGAGGCCTGGGAGTTCAACTACGAGGACGTCTTCTACAGTGGGAAGGGCATGACCCAACACCTGCAGCCGACCACAGGTGACGCCGATTGGGGCGCGCTCTGGGACGAGGATCAAGCTACGGGGGATTACCCCAACTCCTACTTCTTCTACCTGCAGATGATTTGTATGCACTGCACGAACCCTGCGTGTCTCGCCGCGTGTCCCAGGCAGGCCATCTACAAGCGGGTCGACGACGGGATCGTTCTCATTGATGAAGAGCGATGCAACGGATACCGCTTCTGCATGGAGGCGTGCCCGTACAAGCGGATCTACTTCAATCACAACAAGAAGGTCTCGCAGAAGTGCATCCTGTGTTACCCGCGGATCGAGGAAGGTGTGGCTCCTGCGTGCTTCCGGCAATGCCCGGGACGTGTGCGCTTTCTCGGCTACATGGACGACGAGGACAGCGCGGTTCATAAGCTGGTGAAGAAATGGCAGGTCGCAATACCGCTTCACCCCGAATACGGGACGGAGCCGAACGTGTACTATGTGCCGCCGCTCTCACCGCCACTGTTCGACGACGAGGGTGACGTCATCGAAGGTTCTGAGCGCATTCCGCGCTCCTATCTGGAGTCCCTGTTCGGGCCCGATGTAAATCGCGTCATCGAACTATTGCAGAGCGAGATGGCGAAGGTCCGCAACGGCGAGAAGTCAGAGATGCTCGATACTCTGATCGCCTACCAATGGAAGAGCATGTTCGGCGGGTTCACAAAGGATCCGTCGACGCTGAAGAGACCGATATGACAATCGCGACGTTGACGCTTTCCCACGAAAGGGAAGAAGTCGCGGCAGGTGCGCGCAGCTTGATCTACCATCATCTGTCGACCGCATTCGCCTTCCCCGACGACGAGTTCTGCCGGGTGCTGGCTAGCGGTGAATGGATCGATGAACTAGCCCATTTGACGGATCATCTTCCGTTCGCCCTGGACCTCGACCACCCGCCGGTCCCGGACGCCGGCGTCCTGCAAGAATCCTACGTCACCGTGTTCGATGTCGGCGTTGGCAAGCCGTTCTGTCCCCTGTATGAGGGGTCGCACAGGTCCGGGCGCATGAAGCTGATGGAGGACCTGGTCCGGTTCTACGAGTACTTCGGGCTCAAGACGACCGAAGGTGACCACCCGGACCACCTCTGCGCCGAACTCGACTTCATGCACTATATGGCATTCAAGGAGGCGGCAGCGCTCTCACACGGCGACGATGTCCCGGACCTCCGGCGCGCTCAGCGGGATTTCCTTGACCGGCATCTCTATCGCTGGCTTCCCCGGCTGCAGTCGCGACTTGAGACCGGACGGGATGTCCAGCCCCTGTACGTGTTTCTCGCGGGCCTGGTGGGAGAGTTCTGCAAGAAAGATCGTGCCTTTCTGAAGGCTGGTGGGGGAAATCCTCACGAGAAAGTGCGGTAGCGGAGGACGAAGTCCGGGGCGTACATCCGGGATAACGACAGTGAGGGCGAACCATATGGAAGCAATCAAGTTGCAATTGGCCAACCAGACGCTGCTCAACCCTGCCGCTCCCCAGTGGGAGCGTGCGCAATGTGTTGACATCGCCCTGCGCGGGACAGAGATCCACGCCCAACCCTCTCCTTACATCCGGACAGTCTGGGCGGGTAAGCATGTTGGCGCTGTACGCGCCCTCTCCCTCCAGGCCGCGCATAACCGCCAGAACATCTTCTTCCGCCTCGAATGGGCGGACAGCACTCACAACCCTGACTACGGCGACGGCTCCGTTTTCCCGGACGCCGCCGCAGTCCTCTTTACGAATGATGAAGCCGCCCCGGTGTCGCGTATGGGATCACTGGGAAATCCGATTGAGGGCTGGTACTGGCGTGCCAATCACCCGGACTCTGGCGAATCGCTCCGATACGAGGGATTCGCCACGGAAAAAGTCCTCGAATCACCTGCGGTCGCGAACAACGCCACCTGGCAGGACGGCCGGTGGACCGTCGTAATCGGCGCTCCCGTCGAAGCTGCTACCTCCCACGTCGCGTTTGCGGTCTGGGAAGGCAGCAACCAGGAACGGGCCGGTCTGCATTCGTTTGCTCCGGAATGGTTGGACCTCGAAATCCGATGACGATGCGTACAGGCCTTGAACAAGCACGGCTTCCTGAGAAGCCATTCGCCTCCAGTATGAACGTCCTTCCTCACCGGTTCCGGCCCTCCGTCGGCGCCAGATTACGTGCCCGGGTGCATGTGGCTACCACAGGGCCGGAACCAGGAAACTGGCTCATCGCGATCGACGGCGAGCAATGCCGAATTTTCACAGGATCAATACCCAGTCCGGATGCGAGAGTCTACACCGATTCCGAAATCGGCCAAACCATCCTGGAGGGAGGTCAGTCGCTGCGTTCCGCGATTGAGTCGCGGCTGCTGGACTACGACGGCGATATTGAGTCGCTGCGCTCCGTCGCCGCCTGCCTGGGCCTGGAGAATGAATCATGACAACCAAGAAGCCGACGATTATTCAAGAGCAAGCAGCAATGGTCTTTGATCTCAACAAGTGTATGGGATGCCAGACCTGTTCTGTCGCATGCAAAACCCTGTGGGCCCGCGATGATGGCCAGGATTACCAGTGGTGGTGCACCGTCAACACACTGCCCGGCAAGGGACACCCGCGGGACTGGGAGGCGATGGGCGGAGGCTACAGGGACGAGATTCCGCTGGCCGGACAACGTCCGACATTAAGAGAGTGGGGTGGCGGCTGGGACTTCAACTACGACGAGGTCATGTTTTCGGGCACCGCCCAGGACAAGTACCTTCATGTAACTGGAGAGCAGCCCGAGTGGGGTCCGAACTGGGACGAAGACCAGGGAGCAGGTGAGTACCCGAACTCTTACTTCTTCTACCTTCCTCGCCTCTGCAACCACTGCACGAAGCCCGCTTGTGTAGAGGCGTGCCCGCGCGGCGCGATGTACAAGCGCGAAGAGAACGGGATAGTCCTGAGAGATGAAGGGCAATGCCGCGGCTACCAATTCTGCCTGGAGGCCTGTCCTTACAAGAAAATCTACTTCAACTTCGAGCGTGAAGTCAGCCAGCACTGCATCCTCTGCTACCCCCGCCTGGAGCAGCACGTTGCGCCTGCCTGCGTACGGCAGTGTCCCGGCCGCGCCGTTTTCTTTGGCATGTTGGACGATGAAGACGGGCCCGTGCACAAGCTCGTCCGCAAATGGGAAGTCGCTCTTCCTCTGCATCCCGAGTATGGCACGGAGCCAAACGTCTTCTACATTCCGCCCATATTGCCGGCACGACTGACTGCGGAGAACAACTTCGACGAGTCGCAACCACGAGTCCCAACGGAGTACCTCGAGTCACTGTTCGGATCTGCCGTAAATGGCGCGCTCGAAACACTGCAGCGAGAGATGGATACCACGCGCTCGGGCGGAAGCTCCGAGCTGATGGACACACTGATCGCCTATTGGTGGAAGGACATGTTCAAGCCCTTCGACCAGGATCCGGGCGAAATTGAATGGCAAAGAGCGGCGGCGCTACAACCAGATGAGGCGGTAGGGTGAGCCCATTGTCGGTCAACGTCGCTGATTCCAATCCCAACCTCGGAGTCGCTGCGGACCTCGTCCGGAGTGACGTCTACGCCTACCTTTCGCAGGCCTTTTCCTTTCCTGATGCGTCCCTCCATGCACAGGTAACGGAAGGCTCACTGGTTGAGCACCTCGCCGCTGCTCTCTCGCGGCTCCCCTACCGCCTCAAGCTGTCGGATCTGGATTGGCGCGCGCCGGCCATCTTCGAAGATATGCAGACGGAGTACATCCGCCTGTTCCAGATAGGTGGGCGCCGCGGCCCACCGTGCTCGCTCCACTCCGGATTCTATGGTCGCGACCGGAGCCGGACACTTCAGCACCTCATCCGTTTCTACAACTTCTTCGGTTTCAAGCTGAACGAGTGCGTGATGCCGGATCAGATCTGTGTCCAGCTCGATTTCATGTCAATCCTTGCAAAAGGCGACATCTCGGACCGCGATAGCGTGCTTCGCGCCCAGCGGGACTTCCTCAAGGGGCAGTTGATGTGGACGGCCACGGTTGCCGAACGCGTACATGCGTGCAAGCCGGTCCCGTTCTACAGATCGCTGGCTTCGCTCACGGCACGTTTGGTGCAGGCCGACCGGGCATTCATCGAAAGGGCCATAACTGCAGGAGCAACCCATGAGCGGAACTGAAAGCGTCAACCTGAAGCGAAGCGGCGAGGTGTCACCTCTGCCGTATATGTCCGAGGACGACCTCTACAAGCAACGTTGGCAGTGGGACCGCGTGGTCTGGGGCACACATTGCGTGGACTGTTATCCCGGCAATTGCCCCTACCGCGTTTACATCAAGGATGGCGTGGTGCTCCACGAGGAGCAGGCCGCTACTTACAACACGATCGAAGAGGGGGTGCCCGACCTGAATCCCATGGGCTGCCAGAAGGGCGCCATGTGGGGACAGATGCTGTACTCCAAGGAGCGCATTCTCTACCCGATGAAGCGAGTGGGCGAGCGCGGCTCCGGGCGCTGGAAGCGGATCACATGGGATGACGCGCTGACCGAATGGGCCGACGCTATCGTGGATGCGATCAAAGAGGTGGGGCCGGAGTCGATAGTCCACGAGATCATGGGCGCGCAAGGCGGCCCGATGGCCCTGAGTTCGGTATCGCGCTTTATCGGTAAGGTCGGTGGCCTATCGATGGACCTGGACGGCACCACGAGCGACCTGGCGATGGGGCTGTACGAGACATTTGGAAAGATCTTTGCCTCGACTGTCGACGACTGGTTCCACTCTGACCTGCTCCTCATCTGGCACATGAACCCCGCATACACCCGCATTCCCTACTACCACTACATCACGGAGGCGCGGTACAAGGGCGCCGAGGTAGCCATCTTCGCCCCGGACTTCAGTCCGTCTGCTCCGCACACGGACTGGTTCGTGCCGGTACGGCCAGGGACGGACGCGGCCATAGGGCTCGCGATGTGCAAGGTGATCGTCGACGAGGGCTTGTGCGACGAGGCGTTCATGAAGGAGCAAACGGACCTCGCAATTCTCGTCCGCCGCGACAACGGCCGTTTCCTGCGCGAGACCGATGTGGACACGGCAGGCCGATCAGACCAGTTCTTCTTTCTCGACTCGAGAACTGGAGGGATCGCGAAGGCGCCACGGGCAAGCCTCGACTTCGGCGAGGTCGATCCGGCGCTGGACGGAAGCGTCAAGGTGACGCTGACGGATGGGAGCGAGGTGGAGTGCGAGCCTGTATTCGCGCTCGTGCGCGAGCGCCTGAAGGACTACACGCCGGAGAAGGCGGCGGAGATATCGGGAGCGGGCGCCGACGCAATACGCTATCTGGCGCGCAAGGCAGCCAGGAGCAAGACGAACGTCCTGTTGGGCTTCAACTCGCCAAAGTACTACCACGGGGACCTGATGGAACGGTCAATGATCCTGATGCTGGCTCTGACCGGCAACTGGGGCAAGAAGGGCACCGGTATACGCATCTGGAGCGTCGGGCCGTGGGACGGCATCGGGCTGTTTGGAGCGAAGTCTCGCCCGGGGCCCGAGGCGTCGCTGGAAGTGATCGACATGCTGGACCGCATGGTCGATCTGATGCAGCAGGAGGACCCGGCGCGGACACGAGAACAGGCGATGGTCGAACTGGAAACTCGGACCGTTGGTATGGGTAGTACGACACCACCGGCGTTCTTCTGGTACTTCCAGTGCGGCCACAAAGAGAACTGGAACAAGGCCGAATGGTCCGATCCTGCCATGAAGCGCCCGTTCGACGACTACCTGAACGAAGCGCTGCAAAAGGGCTGGTGGGCAGGAGTGGCCCGCCCGATGGACGACAAGCCGACAAGGATCTACATCGAATGTGGCGGCGACACGCTGCGCCGGACGCGCGGCGGCGCCAACATGCTACTGAAAAACCTCTGGCCGAAGCTGACCAAGGTCGTGACGATCGACTGGCGCATGAGCACGACCGCCATGCACTCGGACATCGTGCTCCCCTGCGCGACGCATACGGAAAAGATCAACTTCCATTACGCCACGGTGCACACAATGCAACTCATCCTCAACGACCGAGGCGCCATGCCGCAGGGAGAATCTCTGCCCGAGTGGCACATCTTCCGACGGCTCTGCAAGAAGGTTGAGGAGCGCGCGAAGGCGAAGGGGTTCACGGAGTACGTGGACAGC
>JBDSHD010000139.1:0-6116 GCA_039918655.1 Dehalococcoidia bacterium
GATCGCGCAGAACGTCTTCCCGTGTTCGCTCTCCGGAATGAACGGGAGCGGTGGCGCAATCTGGAACGCCGGGAAGAAGCCCAGCTGTTCCGGCGCGTCTGCCACGAAGTCGCGGTAGAAGCTGAAAACATCGCGCACTTTATCGATCGGGTAGAAGAAGATACCCGCGACGATGTCTTTGACTGGATGTAGCTGGTACTCGAACGAGGTGACGACGCCGAAGTTACCACCGCCGCCGCGCAGCGCCCAGAACAGGTCCTCGTTTTCTTTCTCACTCGCCACGACGAAGCGGCCGTCCGCCGTCACCACATCGGCCGAGATCAGGTTGTCGAGCGACAGGCCGAACCCCCTCGTCAGGTAACCGATCCCGCCGCCGAGTGTGAGGCCCGCGATGCCGGTGCTCCCGATGATTCCACCTGTCGTCGCCAGTCCAAACGCGTACGTGGCGTGGTTGAAGTCAGCCCACGTGCAACCGCCTTCGGCTCGCGCCGTCTGTGTCCTGGGATCGACCCGAACACCGTTCATCCCAGCCAGGTCGATGACGACCCCATCGTCGCAGGTGCCGAAGCCGGGCACGCTATGCGACCCCCCGCGAATGGACAGGTCAAGTCCATTTTCGCGGGCGTAGTCGACACCGGCCATGACGTCGGTGACGTCGGCGGCCCTGATAATCACCGACGGACGCTTGTCGATCATCGCGTTGTAGACCTTGCGCGCCTCGTCGTACGCGGCGTCATCGGCGGTTATGACCTGGCCGTGGGCACGTTCCCGCAGCATATCAATTGTCAGGGTTCCCATTCTTGAGGTTCCTTTCTCTGTGCGACGGGGGAAAATATGCCACCGCCGGGGCGTGATGTCAAGGAGTCGCATTGCAAGGCGACTGATAGAGGGTCGCGGGTTCCCGGACGGGCCTGCAGGGCGAACTCCGTCTCGCGCTCCAGAACCACCCACCTACCGGGCCGTTACCTCACCCTTGCGATGCCCGTCCAGTTGTGGTTCTCCGTGTACGTCGAGTTTCCGCAGCCGATTGGGTCGTTGGCCGTGACTGAAGACGCATTACCCGACACCTGTTCGCGTGTGTAAGTGAGATCCGACGTCAGCGTCGTCTTACCAATTCCGATGTTAGCGCCGTTGATCAGATACTCATCGTAGGCCGTGAGTTCCAGCTTCCCTTCCGAGTGCGTGCCGGTCCATTTGGTCACCAACTCGGTCGGGAGCGGTCCAGTAGTCACAGTGCCGGCTTGGGCATTATTGCCGCCCGTGCTCGCCGGATTGCAAGCGCCAACGAAGAACGACATGTTGCCCCCCGGCGCGTAGGTCATCACCGCTTCCGCTGTGCCGTCCGGGTTCAGGGTTATCTGTACCGTTGCCTGGTTCGCTACCTCGGCGCTGCCCATCTCACCGTAGTCCAGGCTCATGCCCCAGCGCACCGGCGAGGTTCCCGTGAACGTCCATGGCAGCTCGCACTCAGCCCGCGCCTCTGCCTCGTCCATTCCGGCGGTGACAGCGCCCAGAGCGCACCACTGGAGTTGCTGGTCGCTAAGTCCCGCAACCCACGCCGGCTCGTCGCCGCCGTCATCAGCGCACGCGGCCGCAATCACCAGCACCGGCATGAACAGCAAAAGGGGCGCCCATTTGAGCTTGCGCCGCGGGCTTACAGTCATTGTCTGGTGAAACGCAGCCCGTGCCGTTGTAGTTTCACGGGTAAGGTGAAGCGGCCACCTGTTCGCCTAACCCAGGTGGCCGCTTGTGTCCCCAACTGACGCTTATGTAGGGTGTCTACTACGATCCGGATCCAGGGCCGCTGTTGTCAACTCCGTCATCCGGTGAGTCATCCGTTTCATCGTCATCTGGCGTGGCTTCCGGGCTATCCGGTGAGTCATCGTCCGGCGAATCGTCTATTCCGTCATCGTCGTCGTCCGGCGTGGCTCCGGGGCTCGGCGGCGAATCCTCATCGCCGTCGTCTGCGTCATCGACGTTCCCGTCGTCTGCGTCATCGATGTCCCCGCCGTCTACATCATCCACACCCCCATCATCTACATCGTCGACGTCCCCGTCGTCGTCGCCGACCCCTACAGCGTCGCGCACGGGCTCAGTGACATCCGGTCCGCCCGCAGCGGCGGAAACGCCGGCGAAACTGCCGAGCAAGAGCACGGCGCCCGCCACGGCCGCGGCGATGGGAGAAAGCGCAAAATTCGCAAATGGCATCCTGTTAGTACCTCCACTATGAACCGTTGATAGCTGCGAGAGGAGCGTTTGACGCCCACGTTCGACGGCTGCGGGGGATGGCCCTGGAGGGACATCACCCTGCAGTGCGAGCAACACATCTTCCCGAAGCAGTTCGCCTTCCGTGGAAACTGCGCCAACCGATCGGCCCCCTGATAGAGCCGCCTTGATTCGCTCGCCCAGATTACTCATCTCTTCCTCTATATCCGTAATCCGGGGCTGATCTACTCGGTTGTGCGCAAATCATCTCGCATCTTCCTCCGCAGCGATTCGACGGCCCGTTCGTGGAGCGAGTACATCGCCCGCTCCTTCTTATCAAGGACAGTCGCGATCTGCGGTATCGTCAGCCCCGCGTAGTAGTGCAGGGCTATCACTTCTTGGTGTTCGGCCTTCAGCTTCTGGATGGCCTGCCGCAGGTCCATGTTCTGCACCAGTAAGGACGGGTCCGAGACCGCCGAAGAGCCGGATCCTACCAATATCTCGTTGTGGCGGGTGTCCTCCGGCGCGAGCGAACTCAACGGTTGCACCCGGCGACGGCCGGAGAAGTGGTCTGCAACTAGGTTGCGGGCGATGCGATACAACCACGCGGCGATCGGCTTGCCGCGATGCTGAAACCTGTCGATCCCCTTCAGCGCCTCCACGAACACATTTGCGGCCAGATCCTCGCTCAGCCCGGCGTCGGATGACCTTGCGAATACGTACCGGTACAGGGGTTGATAGTGGTCGCCGTAGAGTCGCGCCCACGCTTCTTCTGAGCGTGCCTTCAACTCCTCGACGAACGAGGCGCCACTATCAATCATCTGGTGTTGATGCTGCGTTGTGACGATCATCGAGGAACAGGGCCAATCAGACCCTCGGTACTCATATCCGCCCATAGCCCCTCAACTACCCGGTCTAAGTGTTGTTATTTTGAGATCCTTTCGCATCCGACGCCGCTCGCCACAGTTCCCGGTCCGACTTCAGGAATCCCAGGAGCTGGCTCGTCGTGACGCCGAGCGCGTGTGCCGCCTTCGCGTAGCTTCCACCGGCGGCAGCAAGCGCGTCCAGGGCGAGGGCAGCGATCAGCGGGAACGATGAGTTCTTCGGGTTCACAGAGAGCGTCGTTCCTGCCCCTCGCTGCGCCAGGAACTCGGGCGACAGCATCGGCATCTCCAGATCGAACGGCGTCCGCACCTCAAAGGCAATCCTCTCCCGCAGGCGCCGTATCGCCCGTTTGCGGTTCTCCTCCCGCAGCCGCAGGTCGCCCGCCTGCGCGGTCACCCCGCTCGGCAGGTGGTGCAACCGCATCGCCGTCTCCACCTTGTTGCGGTGTTGTCCGCCCGGACCGCTGCTCCGAAAAGACTCTTGTCGGCACTGCTTCAATAGGCCAACGTCCGGTAGTCTCAGCCAACCATCACGCTCGCTGCTCATAAGGTGAGTATCGCACGTAAATCTTGGAGCCCCCTCTTACCTCGACTTAGCTGCCGCCGACGATATGATTGCATTCAGGATTACGAAGGAGGGCCGCATGATTCTCGTAGCCGGTGGCACCGGTTTCGTCGGAGCCGCTATCGTCCGCGAACTCGCCCGGCGTGGCAAACGAGTCGTGGTCCTTTCTCGCGATCCCTCCGCAGTCCGCAATCGCTTCCCAGGCAGCGACGTCGAGTTCCGGAGGGGCGACGTCACAGACCCTGCCACCCTCGATGGATCATTCGTCGGCGTCGAGGCTGTGATCGGTTGCCAGCAGTTCCCCAACTCGCCCATCGAGAACCCCGGCAAGGGCTACACGTTCGATAACGTCGACGCGCGCGGTACCGAGAACCTCGTGGCGACGGCAAAGGCGGCCGGCGTCGGCCGCTACATTTACCTGAGCGGCGTGGGCGCCGCTCCCGAGGGGCGGCATTGGTTCCAGGCGAAATGGCGGGCCGAGACCGCTGTCAAAGAGGGCGGGATGACCTACACGATCCTCCGCCCATCGTGGATCTACGGGCCTGAGGACAACGCCCTCAACCGCTTCGTCCGCATGGCCCGTTTCCTCCCCTGCGTCCCCCAGATCGGGAACATCGGCAAGCAGCGCATGCAGCCCGTGTTCGTCGAAGACGTCGCCCGCGCTGTCGCGGACTGTCTCGACAATCCCGCTGCTGACAACCGCCTGTTCGAGATCGGCGGCCCCGAAGTGCTGTCGATGAAAGAAGTGGTCGCGATCGCGCTTGAAGTGGCTGATCGTCGCCGCTTCATCCTCGCCGCCCCTGCCGGACTGATGAAACTCTTCGCCATTGTCCTCCAGTTCATGCCCGGCCGCCCCCTCACTCCGGACGCTGTCGACTTCATAACTGGCGATGCCATGGCCGATTCCTCGGACCTGAAGGCGGCGATAGGTTTCGAACCCACGCCCCTGCGCGAGGGTCTCGCCACGTATCTGGGCAAGAAGCCCTGAACGTGTACACGCTAGAACGCGGGACCCTGATCAAGGCGCCGCTCGGCGAGGTCTTCAACTTCTTCGAAGACCCGCACAACCTCGCGAAGATTACGCCGGAGGGCATGAGGTTCGACATAACACATATCGACGAACTCCCCATGAAGCCTGGCTTCCGCTTCGAGTACACGATCCGGGCCATGGGCGTACGCGTGAAGTGGGTTACCCGGATTCCCCTCTACGATCCCCCAAATCGTTTCGTGGATATTCAGGAGAAGGGGCCTTACAGGTCGTGGAAGCATGAGCACACGTTCGAAGATCACGACGGCCAGACCCTTATGCGAGACCGCGTGCAGTACGAGCTCCCGTTCGGTATTCTGGGCAGGGTCGCCCACTCGCTGGTGGTCTCGCGGCAACTGCGCGATATTTTCGACTACCGTGGCCGCAAGATCCGCAAGATGTTCGGCGAGCGCGAGGTGGCCATCATTTAGTGCAGGCACCGCTGAATCCCTGACCCGGAGGAAACCCATGACCACGGAACGGACCCAGAGCCAGTCGCTCACCTCAGCCCGCAAAATCACCGGCATCCTATCAAAGGTTTCCCAGAGCGCCGTCCAGTCCGCATCTCGCCTCACCGACGGCGGCAAGGCCATCGACGACCACCAGGTTCACGCCGAGCGCATTGCCCTCCTCGCGACGGATGCCCAGGCGGCATTAGGGCTCGTCAACTACGCCCAGTCGCAGGCCGACAAAGGCGCTGCGGACGAACTGACCGAAGACGAGGCCTTCGCCTTCGCGGGGGAGGCGTTGCACAAAGCCCGTAACGCGATCGAGGCTGATCCGGAGACGTTCAACATCGCCCCTGACCTCGCTGACACCCTCCAGGGTAACGACACCCGCAACCTGATTCGCGCCGGGATCGCCGAAGCCCATCTGCGCGACATTGGCCGCCGGGTGATCGACGCACGCGGCGCCTTCACCGCCGTCCTCGACGACGAGATCGCGAACATGACCCGCGATCACGCCCGCGAGTTCGCCCGCTCGGAAGTCGGGCCAATCGCCCAGGACATGCATCGCGAGGACTTCCTCGTGCCAGAGTCCTTGATCCAGAAGATGGCTGGCATCGGCCTTTTCGGATCATCCATCCCGGAGTCATACGGTGGTACCGAGATGGGTTACCTCACCATGTGCGTGCTCACGGAGGAACTTTCCACCATCTCCCTCGTCGCCGGCTCACTCATCACGCGTTCCGAGATCCTGACTCGTGCCCTCCTCCAGGGTGGCACCGAGGCGCAGCGAAATACCTGGCTGCCACGCATCGCTTCAGGCGAACTCCTCGTCGGAATCGCCGTCACCGAGCCCGACGTCGGCTCGGACGTGGCGTCGTTAGCGTGCAAGGCGGCACGCGGGGAACACGACGGGAAGAAAGGCTGGTTTATCGAAGGCTCCAAGGCTTGGGCTACATTCGCCGGACGCGCCAACATCCTGGCGCTGC
>JBDSHD010000140.1:0-5404 GCA_039918655.1 Dehalococcoidia bacterium
ACGGGGCTCCAAACGTCCTCTACCTGGTGCTGGACGACGTCGGCTACGGACAGCTGAGTAGTTTTGGCGGGTTGTGCGAAACGCCTAACCTCGACCGGCTGGCAGCTAATGGACTGCGCTACCGCAACTTCCACACGACCGCACTGTGCTCGCCTACCAGGTCTTGCATGCTCACTGGCCGGAATCACCACTCGAACGCGATGGCGTGCATAGTGGAGGGGGCCGCTGGGTTCCCTGGATACACGGCGGAGATTCCGTTTGAGAACGGTTTTCTTTCGGAGATGCTGACACCGCACGGTTACGCGGCTTACGCGGTCGGGAAGTGGCACCTGACGCCCCACACGGAGATGAACGCCGGGGCGCGGCGGGACCGCTGGCCGCTGGGCAGGGGCTTTGAGCGATTCTATGGGTTCATGGGTGGAGACACGAACCAATGGCACCCGGAGCTGGTGCACGATAACCACTCGATTCAGCCGCCGCGCACGCCGGAGGAAGGGTATCACCTGACGGAGGACCTGGCAGACAAGGCGATCGAGTTCCTGACGGACCTGAAGAACGTGGACCCGGAAAAGCCATTCTTCCTGTATTTCTGCACGGGTGCGGGGCACGCTCCGCACCACGTCGCGCCGGAATGGATCGAGAAGTACCGCGGGAAGTTCGACAGAGGCTGGGAGAAAGCGCGGGAGGATATCTTCGCACGGCAGAAGGAGACGGGAGTGATCCCGCCGGAGACGGAGATGTCTCCGCGGCCGCACTGGATCCAGGAATGGGCCAGCCTCACAGGCGACGAGAAGCACCTTTACGCCAGGATGATGGAGGTGTTCGCAGGGTTCATCTCGCACACGGACGCGCAGATCGGGAGGTTGTTGGACTTCCTGGAGGAGACTGGAGAGCTTGAGAACACGCTGATCGTGGTGATATCCGACAACGGGGCGAGCGCGGAAGGCGGATCGCACGGGCTGCTGAACGAGGCCTCGTTCTTCAACCGGATCCCGGAGACGTTCGAGGACAACCTGGCACGGATCGATGAATTGGGGAGTCCGACGGTGTTCAATCACTACGCCTTCGGCTGGGCGTGGGCCGGGAACACCCCGTTCCAGAGATGGAAGCGCGAAGTGCACGAGGGCGGAGTCGCGGACCCGTTCATCATCCACTGGCCCGCGGGGATTGAGGCAAAAGGTGAGATAAGGGACCAGTACACGCACGCAGTCGACATTACGCCGACCGTGCTGGAGCTGCTGGGAATCGATCCTCCGGAGCAAGTGAAGGGCGTGACGCAATCCGCGATAGAGGGACACAGCTTCGCGCACACCCTGAACGACGCGGCAGCGAAGAGCAACCACGAAACGCAGTACTACGAGATGCTGGGAAACCGGGCGGTTTACCACCGTGGGTGGAAGGCGGTGACGTATCACGGCACCCAGGGGATGATTTACGACGGCGTGACAGACCCGATGAAGCCGTTCGAGGAGGACACCTGGGAGCTGTACCACATGGAACAGGACTTCGCGGAGGCGCGAGACCTGGCGGGCGAGCACCCACAGAAGTTGCGTGAACTCCAGGATATCTGGTGGGTGCATGCGGCCCGGTACAACGTGTTGCCGGTCAGTGCGCAGATCATCGGCAGAAATATCGGCCGACCGCCGGTCTCCAGGCGGCGCAAGCAGTTCGTGTACTATCCTGGAGGCGCGGCGGTGGGAATGCCGGCCGGGGTCAACGTCAAGAATCGCTCACACAGCATCACTGCGGAGGCGGTGATCCCGGACAATGGTGCGGAAGGCGTACTGTTCGCAAACGGCGACCGGTTCGGCGGGTTCTCGTTCTACGTGCACGAAGGCCGGCTTAAGTACACCTACAACTTCCTGGACCAATGGCGGGAAACGATCATGTCGGATCGTGACGTCGGTTCCGGGTCACACCAGCTGGCGTTCTCGTTCGAGAAGACAGGTACGGAATTCTTCGGCGGGGGCGGTGTGACGCGGCTGTTCATAGACGGTACGAAGGTGGCGGAAGGGTCGCTCAAGCAGACGGCGCCGTTTGTGTTCGGACTGTTCGAGGCGGTGCAGTGCGGGCGGCAGGTGGGATCCGCCGTGAGCAACGACTACCATGAGCCATTCGCCTTCAGCGGCACGTTGAAACGAGTGGTTGTGGACGTTACGGGACATGAACCGCCGCGGGATGTTGAGCAGGAAACGCAGATAGAGATGGCGCGGCAGTAGGCCGGCGCGCGACGATCCCCCTAATCGACTTAAAGTGACCACAGAATAGGTAATTTGGCCCTAAGTGGAGAGCCGGTTGCGCGGTTACGCTCTACTTGGAGATGTATACACGCAAAAAGACGCAAGCGCTCTCGGTCGGGGCCTTTCTGGTGCTGCTATTTGCCATCGCACCGAACGTGCTCTACCTGGGTCACTGGCCAGTATCGACAGGGGCCGGTCATGTGCACCCCGGGGAGCCAAGTGAAGGCCACACTGAACACTGCCATGGCGATACAAGCCAGTGCGATGGGCTGTCGCTCGTATCGGTCAGTTGGGTAATTGGTGAGACGGCGCGCACTCCGGAGCCCGAGTCTACGTTCGACCCCTCCTATGCAGAAGTCGGAATCCGCGCCCGGGATGGCGCTATATCGATCATAACGCCTCCTCCCCGCACCCTCTCGAACACCAGTGTTTGAGTAGCGCCGCCGGGTGATTCCCGGCGAGCGATAAGAGGTGTGGTGATATGACTGATTTATATCGAGTCCGACGGTGGGCGTTGCCCCTCCTGGCTCTATTGGCGACCGCGCTCTTGTTGACGTACGGCTGCTCCGAAGCAACGGAGGGTGACGCGGACCCAACGGCGACAATATCCTCCGACTTCGGGGGCCGCGTCCTCGAAGAGCGCATGGTGAAGCCGAGCTTCACGCTGACGGACACGTCAGGGGAGCCGTTCGAACTGCGCGGTGAGACGAAGGGATACGTGACGTTGCTGTACTTCGGGTACACGTTCTGCCCGGACATCTGTCCGTCACACATGGCCGATGTCGCCGCCGTGATGGACCGCAATCCGGACATGAAGGACCACACGAAGGTGGTCTTCGTCACGGTGGATCCGGAGCGGGACACGCCGGAACGGCTGCGCTCGTGGTTGGACCTGTTCAACGAGGACTTCGTCGGCTTAACGGGCACGCCCGAGGAGATCCAGGAGGCAGTGCAGGCGACGTTCAAGGACCAAGCGTTTGAGATCGTCAAGACCCCAACCAAGAGCGGCTACACCGTGAATCACGCCGCGTACGTGATCCCCTACAGCCACGACAATGTGGCGCGCGTGGTGTGGCCGTTCGGGACGACGCAGGACATCTGCGAAAACGACATGTTGAAACTACATAGCGAAGGAGAACACTAGGAGATGAGTAAGAAGCGAATTTTGATCCTGATGGCAGGCTTGGTTGCAGTCGCGACGCTCGCCGTGGGTGGAGCCGCCTGTAATGACGACGAGGACGATGGCGGCATGGCCTCTGAGACACCCACAGCGGACACCGAGGAGATCACGGCCGGCGACCTCACGATAACGGAGCCTTTCGCGCGGGCGATGATGGACCGCGGCGCGGTGTACTTCACCGTGGCGAATGACGGCGAGGAGGACGACGCGATCGTCGGGGCGAGCGCGGACGTGGCCGCGACGGTCGAACTGCACGAGACGGTGACCGAGGGGGCCTCAACAAAAATGCAGCCCGTGGAGCAGATCGACGTCCTGGCTGGCGGCGAGACAACACTGGAACCCGGCGGACTGCACGTGATGCTCACCGAACTCACCGAAAGCCTGGCGATGGGCGACGAGTTCACGGTCGAGATCGAGTTTGAGAGGGCCGGGACAGTGGAGTTCCAGGTTGAAGTGATGTCGTATACGGAGGAGACGATGGGGGCAGAAGAGGGAGGAATGTAGCGGGTAACCCGGGGCTTTCGGGTATTCTAATCTGCTTTTAATGCACAACGAATAACGTTCGAGACGAATCAGGAGGATAGCAATGGTAATGGCAAGAGCATGGATCATATCGATACTCGTGACGGTCGCGGCAGTCGCGGTCGTGCTGGGGATCGGTGCGAGCACCGGTCAATTCGGCTTTGGCGGTGGATCCGGGGCGGCTTCCTCGGGCACCGGCGCGGGTGATGGGCCGTTCGTCGACCGGTCGGTGACGACTGAGGACGATGAGGAGGAGTTTGAGGAGGACGAGCACGAAGAGGACGAACGCGAAGATGATGACGACTAGCGGAGCGCGGGGACTCTAACGATGGCCCGCTGGAAGCGCTACGGCGAGGCGCGTGCGTATGTAGCGGCCGGCACACTCGCCCTGTTGCTCTCCATATGGGCAGGTCTGGCGATGAAGGACGCTGCCGGGCGCTCCGAGAGCGAGGCATCAAGTGGCAACACCGCGGCGATCTCAAGCGACTCATCACCAACGAGAATAACCCCTCATTCCCGAACGAGAGCCTCATGATCGCCCCGAGTGTGGCCTCGAGCTTCCCAGCGATGGGTACGGACGTTGAAGTCCTCGCTGCACCCGAGGTTCGTGACGACAGCATCAAACGGATTCGGTCGTGGTTCGAGTGGGTGGAGGCACGGCTAAGCCGGTTCCGTCCTGATAGTGACCTCAGCCGGATGAATGCACAGGCGGGCGCTGCCGTTGTGCTGCCGCCTTTCCTGCGAGAGATGTTGGCGATTTCGCTGAGAGCGGCTGATGCCACCGGCGGTCTGGTGGACCCAACCACACTCGGCCGCCTTGAGGAAGCAGGCTATGCTGACTCGTTCGCCAATGGGCGTTCAACCACCAGGATCGGGCGTTCACAGGGGCCGGATTACCGGAAGGTCAGGATGCTGGATGATGGGCAGGTCGTGCTGCCCGCTGGTATGGGTATCGACCTGGGAGGCATCGCCAAGGGGTGGACGGTGGATCGGACGGCTGACCTTCTCGGTGATTACGAGACGTGGCTTGTGAACGCGGGAGGCGACCTGCTCGCGTCCGGCAGTGGGCCGGAGGGTAAGGGCTGGATCGTTGGAGTCGAGGACCCTTTCTCACCGGGAGTGGACGTGCTGGCTCTGCGCGTCAGGGACATGGCAGTGGCGACATCGTCCGTGATGAAGCGGAGGTGGGCAATGCCCACCGAGGGCGAGGCGCATCACCTAATCGACCCACGAACGGGGCGGCCATCGGAATCGGACATCGCCTCGGTCACCGTCTTAGGCAGATCCGTAGTGATTGCCGAAGTAGAGGCTAAGGCGCTGTTGTTACTGGGCAGCACCGGGGCACGCCGACGAGCCGAGAGGCTGGACATCCCGGCGATCCTGATTGACCACAGCGGGCGAATTACGCTATTGGGCCGAGCCGTTGATTACGTTGTTACTTGAGTCCAGCACCGGCGGGCAC